>JAISBK010000146.1 GCA_031266255.1 Treponema sp. | reverse complement strand
AGGACGTATCGTCACCATTGCAGGAGAAGTCTTCAGACCAGGTACCTATGAACTGCTCTCAGGAGAATCCCTCAAAGAACTGGTTTCCTATTACGGCGACGGATTCACCCTCAACGCAGATCCAGAGTTGATCCGGGTGTCCAGGATCAATACGCTTGAAGGAATTCCTGGGGAAACCAAATTTGCCTCCTATAAAGAAAACGCATCCTTAACCCTTGAAGATAGGGATACTATCTCTATCGGGAATAAAGCAATAAATCGACCAGTTGCCTTTTTTGAAGGCGCGATTTCTCAAGAACGCAGTACCACTGCAGTAGAAGAAACCAACGCAGAAATTGAGGGAACCTCAAAAATGGAATACCCTTTCTATCAAGGGGAAACCCTTGGTAATGCGATAAGGAACATACGTGCCCGATTCACTGCGGTCTCAGATCTGGCCAATGTCTATATCATCCGAGGGGAACGACAGCTTCCCATTGATGTACGTCCCTTCTTATATAGTAATGATTTTTCCAAAGATGTCGCCCTTGAAAACGGTGATACTATTATCATTCCTTTCCGCCAATATTTTGTCCTAGTCAGCGGAGCAGTGAAAGCTCCAGGGCGTTATCCCTATGTGCCGGATCGGAAAGCGGATTACTATATCAACCTTGCAGGAGGACGGGATGATCTTTTAAACAACGGACGGGGAATAACTATAACCGATATGAATAATAAACGTCTAGCTATGTCTGAAAATATTCCCCCAGAATCAATGATCTCGGTACCGACCAATACCTTCTCAGCGAAATTTAATCAATTCGGGCCGATTATTACCACCGTCTTATCCATCATTTCCGCTACCCTCTCAATTTTTGCAATTACCGGCGTATTCTGACAAACCACGGGTACTGTTCCTGCGGTATACGATAGTTTACCAACCCTTAGTTTAGGGTTGGTAAACCGTCATAAAAGCTGCTGCCGTAGAAAATTCAGTACATCAAGCGCATGAGGAGGACACCCCCCTAGGAATTGAGCAAATTCCCTGGTACAGTTCCCCGCCCCCAAGGCGTCCTTTTTCCCATTAAAGCCTTGACCTATGCTAATTGGCCTGGGAAGGTGCAGGCGTTCATGTTCACTCATACGGGAAAGGGCAAAAACCAGGGCCGCATAACAGGCGCTGCAGGCCCGATCCTCCTGAATAAAGGAGGTAAGTTGCTTGACCTTAAGCCCTGGCCGGATTAGCTTCCGGTCTATGGGGATGGGATCGGAAAGCTCCCGAATCAATGCTTGGCTGAGATCCGTAGTACCAATCCCCAGGCGTTCTGCCATGACCAGGTAGGGAATCTCTCCTACCGTATACCCCAGTTGCGCGGCGGCCCAGGTGTCGATGAGCACCGGGTCATAGGCCGCTGCCATACGCCCTGCAGGAACCGGATTGCCCCCTTCCTCAAAATCCAAGTCCCCGCAAATGCCGTCCACCAGGATAAAATCACTGCGGATCCGGGTGTTAAGATGGGCTATGGGCTTATGAAGACCCAAGGTATGAAACCGCCGCTTCTCCTGATTGGGGATGAGGCCCTTCGTGTTTTTAAGGGCACAGGTCAAATGCGTCTGACAATGACCCTTCAAGACCGGTAGGTTGATCATAAAATCCACTGCCAAGGCACGGTCACAGATTGCCAGATACATTCCCCGGCAATCATAGGTTTGGCTACGGTCTTGTTGCGTATCAACGAGTTCTACCCCGGTATCTGCAGCGAGCTTTCGGTACCCGCATACACTGAATGCATCCTCTGTCCGTTCCCCTACCCAGGAACCTTCCAGGATCGAAAGATGGGTAAAGCCTTGGTGTTGCAAATACTCGATAAGCCCTCGGACAATCTCAGGATGGGTGGTGGCCCCTTCAGATGCAGGCTGGGCAACCACCAGGTTCGGCTTGAGTCCCACCCGTTTATGCCGGTCTCCTATCCGTTCTGCAAGCCCTGCGGCTTCTGCAAGCTGAAACGCCATGAGTTCCGGCTTATCCCCATAGGTCACCAGTATCTCGTGTTTTTCTCTTTTCCCCGGGGACATCTTATGCTCCACCTATGGGTTCTTCCGGCAGGGTAACCGTCAATTCCAGTATCCGGTGATGAACCACTTTTGAAACCGTAATAACCATGTGCTGCACCTGACAATACTCTCCTTCCCGGGGAACCCCGCCTAGTTGTTCAATTACCCAATTACCCACCGTGGTATGCCGATGATAGGGGGCGTCTTCTGGGGCTAATGTGTTCTTTTCATCTCGTTCCTGGGACAAAGGAGCAACGAGGGCAAAAAATTCAAACATATCTTCCAGATTCGTATTACCCAATACCGTATAGGTCCGAGAATTCACCTTACTTATTGGTTTAACCACTTCATCGTGTTCGTCCCAGATTTCACCGACCAATTCTTCGATGATGTCTTCTATAGTAATAATCCCCATAGTCCCCCCGAATTCGTCCACCAGGACGGCCATGTGGGATTTTTTCGCCTGCAAGGTTTTAAGGAGTTTTGAAATCTTCACGGACTGGGTGATAAATACCACAGGTTTGATGATACTTTTCAGCAGCTGCTTTTGACCGATAACCTGATGATGAAAATCCTTTAAGAGCATAACCCCGATGATGTTATCAATCGAATCCTCATACACCGGTAGCCGGGAATACCCGGTAGCACAGAATTTCCGGTCGATACTTTCCGTTGATTCGGATTGGGATACGGCAACCACATCAATCCGTGGGGTAAAAATATCATGGGCGGTGATATCATCAAACTCAATGGCTTGGCGGATCATGTCCTCTTCCCCTTCGTTGATGCCCCCTTCCTGGCGCACCTCTTCCACAAAGGTTAACAGCTCTGCTTCGGTAACCGAGCGGTTCCCGGTTATCTTAAACACCTTGAGGATCCACTTTTTCCATGTACTAGTCAGCCAGTTGATCGGAGCAAGGATGCGGATCAAAACCCGCAAAACAGGAGCGGAAAATAGCGCGAATGTTTCAGGGGCTTCCTTAGCAAGGGTCTTAGGGGTTATTTCTCCCACCATGAGCACGGCCACGGTGGTTACCATCGTGGCTAGACTCACCCCCATAGTACCGAACAAGCGGACAAACAAGAGGGTTGTCAAGGCCGAACAAGCGATATTGACGATATTATTCCCAATGAGCACGGTAGAGAGAAGTTTATCGTATTGTTCCGTCAACCTAAGTGCCAATGCCGCTCGTTTATGCCCCTGGGCGACCATGTTTTTGAGTTTAATCCGATTTACTGAGGAAAAAGCAGTTTCGCACGCTGAAAAAAATGCCGAACAGAGGAGCAAGCCCCCCAGTCCTATGATACTTCCCATACTAAAAGAATCCATTCTTTTCCTTATAGTAGCTCATAAGAACAGCATACCCTGGGAGAGAATCCTTAATCAAGCCAGAGATGAAGTTGCCTTATCCTCAAATAGGTTCGATACTAGGAATTATAAGGAAGTTTTTTATGACTGGTTTTGTTGAAGTTGGACTTATTATAGTGCTGATTGTTTTAGCCACTGCATTTTTGGGAGTATGGCTGGTGAGAACCCTTGCTCCCCTTTTTCATAAAGGAAGACGAGGCCCTTCCTGCTGTTCTCAAAAAATGGGGCGTTCCGGGTCTTCCCTAAATGAATAAGAAGTGCTATGTTAGTTGTAGCTAATTATGTATATTCTAACTAACTAATAGGAGCTGACGATGAAAAAAATAGTCATTGTCTATTGGAGTGGATCCGGTAATACCGAGACCATGGCAAAATCAGTGGCCAAAGGGGCCAGTGAAGGAGGGGGGGGCGAAGTGGTGCTCAAACCCGTAGGAGAAGCCTCGGCTGATTTGGTAAAAGGGGCTGATGTATTAGCCTTTGGTTGCCCCGCGATGGGGGATGAGATCCTTGAAGAAAGTGAGATGGAACCATTCATCGTATCGTTAGGTTCTGGCGACGTAGGAGGTAAAGCCTTGGGATTATTTGGTTCTTACGACTGGGGTGAAGGCAAGTGGATGCAGGATTGGGTAGAACGAATGAAAGGGCTTGGAGCCCAGGTTGATGGATCGGGAATTATCACCCAACTTGAACCATCAGAAGAAGCGCTCAATGCTTGTTATGAACTGGGGAAACGGCTGGTAGGCTAGGAGTTTGGGGGCTTCTGGGTAAGACCCTTGCATGCATGCGGTTCAATGGAAAAAGCGGCTTATAGCCGCTTTTTCCATTGAATCTTAGGAACCACATCCATAAATGTTCTTGCTCGCCGTCAATACACTCGATACCCGGTTCCGTACCTCCTCGGATACTTCCTTCAAGTGCTCTACTCCCTCGTAGATGTCCTTACTCTCCTTCTTTATCCCCTGGGAATCTTCCTGAATTACATCGGTCTTGTCTTGTATGATTTTCAAGGCTTCTAGGATCTGCGTACTCCCCACCACCTGTTCCTCTACCGCCTGTTTAATCGTATGAAACATCCCTTCCATCTCGTGTATCCCTTTGAATATCGCCTCCATCAAACCAGTCGTATCCCCCGACGCATGCTCCATCTTTGCTATGGCTCGTTCCATGTTCTTTATCTCCCCATCAATCGCCGATGATTCCCGAGCCGAAGATTCGGCCATCTTCCGTATCTCACTGGCTACCACGGCAAACCCTCTCCCCGATTCCCCGGCGTGCGCAGCTTCTATGGCCGCATTCATCGCCAGGATATTCGTCTCCGCGGCCATGTTCGCTATCATCTGGTTCGCTGCCTTCAATGACCCAGACCGCTGGGCTATCAGCCGGTATTCCTCGCCTAAGCGTTGGATAATCTGTTGCCCAGTTTGGGAGAGACCGGTAAGGTTTTCGGTTAGGTTGGCAGAATGATTGACCGTGGAACGAATAGAGGACTGGACGATATTAGTGGCTTGGGTGTGAATAGCTCCATCAAGGTCATTGATATGGCTGACAATGCGTTTGGTAGAATCGGTGGTTACGGCGACCATGGTTATTTGGGAGTCTGCTTCGTTTTGTACGGAATTCATTTGACTGACAATCTCGGCAACATCGCTGAAGGATTTTTTGACCGCATCTTTGAGGTTGATGCTGATGGTATTCAATTTTTGGACTTGGAGGTTGAGGGTAGA
>JAISBK010000122.1 GCA_031266255.1 Treponema sp. | reverse complement strand
TCGCTAACCTCACCACCCATGCGAAAACCGTCGTGGAACATTTTAAGGGCAAGATCGTCTCCTGGGATGTGCTCAACGAAGCGGTCGCCGACAATCCGCCCCATGCGGAAGACTGGCAGGCAAGTCTCCGCCAAAGCCCCTGGTTACAGGCTATCGGCCCGGATTATGTAGAAATCGTCTTCAAGGCCGCGCGTGAAGCTGACCCTGCCGCCACGCTCTATTACAATGATTACAACCTCGACAACGCAAACAAGGCTGCTGCGGTCTACAACATGGTAAAGGATATTAATGAAAGGAACCCAGACGTAAACGGCAGACCCCTCATTGACGGTATCGGTATGCAGGGGCATTACAGTGCTCATACCAATCCCGAAAATGTGGAAGATTCCCTGCAACGATTCATTTCCCTTGGGGTAGAGGTGAGTATCACGGAACTTGACGTGCAGGGCGGTGAAGAGGGCAAGCAGACAGATGCCCAAATGACGGCCCAGGGGCTTACCTATGCCGCGCTTTTCAACGTGTTCAAGAAATATGCGGATCATATTGGGCGCGTTACGATGTGGGGAATTAACGACGGCACAAGCTGGCGTAAGGAAACGTGCCCGACCATGTTCGACGATACGCTCCACCCTAAACCCGCGTTTTTTGCGGCGCTGGATCCGGATAAGTTCATTGCGGAGAACCGTGGGTTTGTCGAAGAAAAAGAGGCGAAACAGTCTGTGGCGGTTTACGGCACGCCGGACCTTGCGGACGCGGCTGCATGGTCTCAAGCGCCTGCAATTCCCATAGACCGCTATCTTATGGCGTGGCAGGGCGCGTCCGGTACGGCAAAAGTCCTTTGGGACGAACGCAACCTTTACGTGATGGTGAACGTCACTAATGCGGAAATGAACAAGGCAAGCCCAAACGCGCATGAGCATGATTCCGTAGAAATATTCGTTGACGAAAACAACGGAAAAACACCCTACTATGAAAAAGACGACGCCCAATACCGGGTAAATTTTGACAACGAAGCGAGCTTTAACCCCTCGTCTGCGGCTTTAGGCTTTGAGTCCTGGACAAGCGTCTCCGGCAGAAGGTATACCGTCAGCCTCAAAATACCGTTTCGGACCATAGCGGCACAAGAAGGGGATGTCATCGGCTTTGACGCGCAAATCAACGGCGCTTCAGCGCAAGGTGCTCGCCAAAGCGTCGCGATTTGGAACGATTTATCGGGCGCCTCGTATCAGGACACCTCTGGGCTGGGCGTGCTCATGCTGACGAAACCGTGAAGATGATCGCGTGTTTTCTGAAGGAGGTTTTCAGGGTATCAGTTTTATCAGCGAAAAATCTCCCGTTACTGCGGCCCGGAGAATAGGTTCCAGGTATTCATCTACCAGGGAAGCGCTCAGGGGTACGGGCATGTTTTTCAATTTCATGGCAAGCTGAGGATTTTTCGCTGCTTCTAGGGCTTTATCAATATACCCTTGATGAAACCCGGGAAGTTCCCCCAAGGTCGTCGGGGCGGCAATGGCCTTTGCAAAGTTCACCATTCCCTGGGCCACCGCGGTTCCCAGATTCCGCCCCTCTTCTTACAAGAATAGAAAAAGCCATGAAAGCCCGCCTGTTTCATCAAGCACAGCCTTCATGGTTTTATTCGGTAAAAATGTGTATCCGTTCTCCAAGGGACACATGCCCTCCAATGGACAGACTCTGGAGCGCACCGTGGTGTTTACCCACCCTGACTTCAATGACCCCGCCGGGCTGGGCAACTCGGCACAAAGCTTCCCCTTCAAGGAGGGCCTCGTATTGCCAGACCCCCAAGGCCGCGGAACCTGAACCGCAACTGGATTCAAAAACCAGGGAATCCGTGGCATAGACATATACCCCAGGGATCATGAGGTCCTGGGCCTTATCATAGAACAATACGCCCAGGGCCGGTGGGGTTGATAGGGTTTGTTCAACCTGGGCTTTGACGGCATGAAACCACGGGGTTCTCTGGTTCAAAGGAGGGATACTGGGGATGATAACATGGGTGATGCCCTCGAAGCGGTACACCGGAACCAGGAACCCAGGCAGGTCCGGGGCAATCTTAAAAAATAGGGTATCTCGGCCCAGGGGATGAGGCATGGCTGCTTCTGCTGTCCCGGCATCCGGGTTGACCTTTACGAAGAGGGGGTCCTGCATACCGCTTATGCGTATCGGAAGCTCAACAGGGGCTGTATATCCTAAGGTCCGGGCTACGAACAGGCCGAAACTGCGGGCAGCATTACCGCAAAATTCACCGCCCATCATTTCAAGCCGCCATAGGTCCTGGGGGGTCAAAGGAGGAACCACAAAGCCTACTTGTTCGGCTCTAAGCGTAGGATCGTTAAGGAGCAGACAGGCTGCTTTTGACCGGTCTTCTACGGGAGTAAGTACCAAAAGGGTGATATTGTTCGCCGGATTCGCGACTACGAGTTCGTATTGCATTGGTTTCTCTTTACCATTGCCATTATGCCGTAAAGCAGCTATACTCATCTAGGCTTTATCATCAGGGGCTTAAGGGTACTCAGGGGTAAAGCAATAGTAAAGGAGTGAATATGAAACGATTAGGTATGATCGGGTTGTGTGGACTGGTGGCGTTGAGCGGCGTGTTTGCCGGCGCGAAACAGGAAGCCCCAGGGCCAAGAACAGGTGCGCAGCGGGAGGCTGAACAGGATGCCTCGCTTCAGAACGTACTGGCGAAAAAGAAATTGATCATGGGCTTGGATGATTCATTTCCCCCTATGGGGTTTCGCAATGAAGCCAACGAAATCGTGGGCTATGATGTGGATCTAGCCAAGGAAGTGGCTTCCCGCTTGGGAATAGAGCTGGTACTCCAGCCTATTGACTGGAACGCCAAAGAACAGGAACTGAATACCGGGGAAATCGATTGCATTTGGAATGGATTTACCATCACCGACGAGCGGAAGGCGGCGCTTACCTTCACGAAACCCTATTTGAGAAATGCCCAGGTGGTGGTGGTTAAGGCTGACGCGCCCTATATCACCTTGCAAGACTTGGCAGGAACAACCGCGGGGCTTCAAGCTGGTTCGTCTTCGGTGGAGGCCCTGAATAAGGCAGGGGCATTAAAGGCCAGCCTCAAAGGGGTGGTTGAATACAAAGAATACCTCACCGCATTGATGGACCTGGAAGTCGGTGGGGTGGATGCGATCATCATGGACCTCGTGGTTGCCAATGATAATATCAACCGTTCAGGGAAATCCTTCCGTATTTTAGAGGAAACCCTGTCCCCAGAAGAATTTGGTATTGGATTTAGGAAGCGCGACCTTGCCTTGGCGAACAAGGTCTGGGAAACCCTGGAAGCTATGGCCAAAGACGGAACCGTGAGCCGTCTGGCGATTAAATGGTTTGGGGCGGATATTTCCATTATCCCTACGGATAACTAGGAGCAATCATGGTTCAAATGCTGGGCATTATGCTGCAAGGGGCGATCATCTCGTTGGAGGTGTTTTTTCTCACCTTGGTTTTTTCCCTACCCCTGGCGCTGCCCCTGGCATTTGGACGGATGTCCCGGCATCGGGTGATTCGCGGGATGATTAACGGGTATCTGTTAATCATGCGCGGAACCCCCTTGATTCTGCAGCTTATCTTTATTTATTTTGCCCCCAAGTACCTGTATAAAGCCCTTTACGATAGTTTTGGGGGAGGTTCCCCGGAATTCTGGCAGGTTCTGAGGTTTGTGCTTTCCTATGATCGGTTTACCGCGGTTATCATCGCGTTTGTGCTGAACTACGCGGCGTATTTTGCGGAAATCTACCGAGGGGGCATAGAATCCATAGCCAAGGGCCAGTATGAAGCGGCTCAGGTTCTGGGGTTTACCCATTCCCAGACCTTTGGGAGGATCATCCTGCCCCAGGTTATCAAACGAATCTTACCGGCTTCGGGGAACGAGGTGATCACCTTGGTTAAGGACACGGCTTTGGCCCAAACCATTGGGGTGGCGGAGCTGTTTCATGCAGCCCAGAATGCCGCGGCCCGGGAATTCTCCACCCTGCCGATTTTTGTTGCAGGGGTGTTCTATTTTATGATAAACTGGGTGGTTTCTTTGGCCTTTACCTGGTATGAAAAGAAACTTTCCTATTATACATAACCTTGGCTCAAGGAAGCGCTTATGGACGTAATCCAGGTTGAGGGGCTTTCCAAATCTTTTGGGAACCTGCGGGTGTTACAGCAGGTATCTTTCACCGTAGCCCAGGGTGAAGTAGTGGCCATTATTGGGCCTTCAGGATCAGGGAAATCCACCCTGCTTAGGGCTATTATTCATCTCGAATTGATTGACCAGGGGACTATCATCTTGGCAGGTTCAGAGATGGTAAAGGATGGGGTGTATGCGCCTGGTCCAGTGCTCAGGCAGGTATGCCTCAAGGTGGGTCTGGTATTTCAGAACTTCAATTTGTTCCCCCATTTTTCGGTATTGCGGAACATCACCGAGGCTCAAGTACAGGTACTGCACAGGACCAAGGGAGAAGCTGAGGCTCGGGCAAGGAACCTGCTTGAGAAAATGGGACTTTCTGAAAAAGCCGGTGCCTATCCCTGCTCCTTATCCGGCGGGCAGCAGCAGCGGGTTTCCATTGCCCGGGCCCTTGCCCTGGACCCAGAGGTCATTTTCTTTGATGAGCCTACCAGCGCCTTGGACCCGGAACTGACCGAGGAAATCCTGCACGCGATCCGGGCATTGGCAGCGGAAAACATGACCATGCTTATTGTTACCCATGAGATGAACTTTGCCCGAGAAGTTGCAGACCGGGTGCTTTTCATGGACGGAGGGGTCTTCATTGAATCAGGCCCTGCAGCGGAACTCATCGATCATCCCCAGCAGGAACGGACCCGGGCTTTTCTCAAACGGATAAACAGCGTTTAAGGCTCATCATGGGTTGGATCATCTGAGCATCCTTGCCACTATTCCAGTACCGTAGTATATTTTTCTAATGGTTGTGGAAAAAATTGTATCCTGGAACGTCAACGGTATACGGGCAGTGGAAAAACGGGGCTTAGTACCGTGGATACAGGATGAATCTCCAGATATACTCTGCCTCCAAGAAACCAAGGCCAACCCAGAACAGCTTTCATCGGAATTGATCAACCTCAAAGATGCTCATGGAAAGGTGTATACTTCATATTGGGCCAGTGCCAAAAAACTCGGATATTCCGGGGTTGCCATATACAGTAAGCGCCAAGCCTTGGAGGTGAAACCCCTGGGCATCGGGGAGTTCGACGATGAAGGGCGGGTATTGGCGGCGGATTTTAAGGATTTTGTACTTATCTGTGCCTATTTTCCCAATTCCCAGGAGGCAGGAGCCCGGTTAGATTACAAATTGGCTTTCTGTAAGGCCATACAGGGGTATTGCGATACTCTGGTGTCCCAAGGCCGCCATCTAGTCCTTTGTGGGGATTACAACATAGCCCATACTCCCCTGGATCTAGCCCGGCCCAAAGAAAACGAAGGTAATCCGGGGTATCTTCCGGAAGAGCGGGCTTGGATGGATACCTTCACCCATGCAGGTTATGTGGATACGTTTCGTCATTTTCACCCAGGTGAAACAGGACAGTATAGCTGGTGGTCTTACCGAACCGCAGCCAGGAAGCGGAACGTGGGATGGCGGATTGATTACCATTGTGTAGATGTTGGCTTCCTGCCCCAGGTACAGCGTGCAACGATACGGTCTGATGTACTAGGTTCTGATCACTGTCCGGTAGTACTTGAAGTGAACCTGGAATAAGCAGCAACACCATTGAGGAGTAGTTAACATGCAAAAAGTAAGCCATCCCTACGACAAAGAACCGAAATCGCTGTTTATCCTGCGCATAAGCCTTGAAGCTATTAGTCCCCCTATTTGGAGGCGTATCCAGGTACCGGGGTCTTTTACCTTGGGCAGTCTCCATAGGGTTATTCAAGATAGTATGGGCTGGGATGATGAGCATCTGCATGCCTTTACGCTGCATACGATACAGTACGGCCCAGTATCCCTGGTTGCTGATTTGGATATGGAAGATGAAGACGAGCATACGCTGGATAGTCTGGAGCTGCAAGAGAAGCAGCGTTTTCGGTATACTTATGACTTTGGGGATACGTGGGATCACCATATCCGGGTATCCAAAATCCGCTCTACCGCAGGATGTTCCGATGAAGATAAGCAGTATGCCCGTTGTTTGAGTGGTAAAAGGGCTTGTCCGCCAGAAAACTCAGGGGGGCCTTATGGGTATGAGGAACTGCTGGAAACCCTCAAGGCCTCGGTAATCCACAAGCAGCAATTACCGGAATGGCTTGTATGGCTCAGAGATTTCGATCCAGATTATTTTGCCCTTGATGAGGTCAATGGATTGCTCCATACTCAGCTACAAAGGAGTTGAACGAGCAGGATGCGCATTAAATACAACGCTCCCACCATATTAACCTTAACCTTTAGCAGTGTACTGGTGCTCATTCTTTCGAGTACCCTGTTACCCTTTTTGACTGAATCCTGGTTTATGGTTCCCGGCAAGGGCGGTTTTGCCTTTTCCCGCATACAGAATTGGGTAACCTTAGTAACCCATGTGATAGGCCATGCTAATTGGACCCACCTGATTGCTAATTTTTCGTTGATCCTCCTCATTGGCCCTATTTTGGAAGAACGGTACGGTTCCTTGCCCCTCTTGGAAATGATCTTCATCACCGCGCTGGTCACCGGGGTACTTAACGTCCTTTTTTTCTCCACAAGCCTGCTGGGAGCCTCTGGGGTGGCCTTTATGATGATTCTTTTGGCTTCCTTCACCAATTTTAAAAAAGGAGAAATTCCCCTCACCTTTATCCTCATCATGGTATTGTATCTGGGGAGGGAACTCTTTAACTCCCTGACAGAAAACTCGATTTCAGAGTTTGCCCATATTATTGGAGGCTTGTGCGGCAGCGTCTTCGGTTTCTTTAGGACTCCCCGGACTCCGTCCTGATCCGGTTCCTGTTTCAGGGTTTCCCCGCGCAATACGAAAGCCAGCATACTAGACGCCATTCTTGGGTGAATTCGGTTTTTTGTAATTCTGTAGAAAAGCCTTGTTTGCTCTGTTCCGCGACGAGGGTTTGAACAATAGCGGCGTGGGTGTTCATGTATCTTTATCCTCCTTCTTTCTTTATGGTGCTTTCGATTTGATGTCATGACTTTCGCCTTATCCATTGGAAAATCCTTTTGAGCAGGGACGGTTTCTTTACTGTGGGTTTTGGGAGATTTCCCCAGACGGCTTTTCCCGCACCGGTTGTTCTAAAGAGAGTCATTCCCAAAACTCGGTTGGTTTTGGGAATAACTTGGGAAAAAAAGGGTACTTTCCAAAAAACTGAAGTTTTCGGAAAGCCTCCAATCCGCCGCGTCCTGCTAACCGTTTTTCAACGCGCTGTCAAACGCAGAGGCGGAGGGGGAAAAGTTAATTTTTTGGACATTGCGTAGACTTTCCGCGGCACCGGTTTCCCGGTCCATGCCGGAATCTTCCCACTCGACCGAGAGCGGGCCGGTATAAGCCACCGCGTTCAATTCGCGGATAATGCCGTCAAAATCGACGCATCCGTGCCCAACCGAAACAAAGTCCCAAGCCCGCCGCGTATCGCCAAACGGTAAAAACGATCCCAAAATACCGGAACGACCATCATTTTTATGTATTTTTACGTCTTTCATGTGAACATGATAGACTTTTTCCGCAAAATCACGCGCAAAGATGACCTCGTTGACACCCTGCCAGACAAGATGGCTCGGATCGTAGTTGAGGCCCAGCGCGGGACGGTAATCAAAACGTTCCAAAAGCCGCTTCGTGGTATAATAATCAAACGCGATTTCGGACGGATGTACCTCAAACGCGAACTTTACGCCGCACTCGTCAAATACGTCAAAGATGGGCGACCACAAATCATATATCAGATCGAAGCCGTCATCAATCATACGCGGGGAAGTTTGCGGGTACGAGTACCAGCGCGCCCATATAGGCGATCCGGTAAAGCCGTTCACCACCGTTACGCCGAACTTCTTTGCGGCGCGGGCGGCGTTCTTCATTTCTTCTATCGCCCACGTACGTATTTCGACGGGCTTTCCCGCAAGACGGGCGGGCGCGAAATTGTCGAGCCGCTCGTCCCACAGATCGCCCACGCACTGGCCGGTAAGATGGGCGCTTATCGCATGACACCGCAGACCGTGTTTTTGCAGCGTTTCTTTGATAAACGGAATATAGGCGTCGTCCGAGAGCGCTTTTTGAACGTCAAAATGGGCGTGGGTTGCGAGCTCCAGCCCGTCGTAGCCCAGCCGCGCCGCAAACGCACATAAATCCTCCAGTTTCATATCGCCGAATTGCCC
>JAISBK010000101.1 GCA_031266255.1 Treponema sp. | reverse complement strand
TCAAACAGATGGCCTGGTCCAATGAATACCTTGAGCAATTGTTATTTCAATCGGGATTGGTCGATCAAACGGAGGTTTCGGCGTCTATTCCCTAAGAATTTTTAATGCGCTCGCCCTGGGTAAAAAGGTATGAGCGGTTTTTATATCCCGTTCCCCCCGCTGCTCCCTGAAATCAAAACCTGGATCCAGGAAGCAAAAAACCTGCTTCCGGGGAAAAACGGAATCTCAGGGACCTTGATCCAAGCTAGATTACGGTAGAATCATACTTTATATTTAAATATATAGTATACTTTATCGCCCATCATTTTGTACGGGTAAAACTTGCATAGTTAAGGAGAATAACATGACTGAAACAAGAGAACCACAAATGGGTTTAACATTCGAGCACGTTTGGGCGGCTATTATAGAATCTAGTCAAAAAATGGAAGAAAGCCGGCTGGAAACTGAACGGGAAATAAAAGACTTGACTGAATCTATTAAGCAACTTAGAGAAAGCCAGAAAGAAACCGACCGGCTTGTAAAGGAAACAACCGAGCAGATGAAAGAAACCGACCGGCTTGTAAAAGAAACAACCGAGCAGATGAGAGAAACCGACCAAAGAATTGATACGCTTTATATGAACATGGGGAATGTAACTAATCGGTTAGGGGAGTTGATAGAGTATCAGGTTTTACCAAATATTTCTGATAAGTTTAATTATTTTGGATACCACTTTGGTGAGCCGGATCTTAATTGCAAGGTTTATGATGCCAATCATGAATTAAAAACGGAATTGGACATAGTGCTAGAGAGTCAAGAATGTTGTATTGCGGTAGAAGTAAAGTTGAAACCGAATAAACGTGATATTAGAGATCACATAAAACGCCTTGATTATTTGAGAAATGATAAAAATCGTCAAGGGAGCGTTCAAAAGATTCATGGAGCCATTGCAGGAGCAATCATGCCGGATGCTATAAAACGTGCAGCATTAGAAGCCGGACTGTATGTAATAGAACTAGAACTGTCTGGAGATGCAATTAAAATTGAACAACCAAAGCACGTATATTGCGTGTAAAACATGTAAGGAGCAGGGTAATAAGGAGGGGAGCAGTGGCGGATGTTTTTGAACGGATGACCACAGAACCGGTAGAAAGACTCGTGTGCCGCATGGCAGTGCCAACCATCGTTATTATGATGGTATCTGCCCTGTATAACATGGCTGACACCTATTTTGTAGGTTCTCTTGGTACCAGTGCCACCGCGGCAGTAGGGTTGAGTTTTTCCCTGATGGCGGTCATTCAAGCTGTGGGATTTTTCTTTGGACATGGATCAGGGAATTACATTTCCCGGGCTTTAGGCGCGCAGCATACCCAGGATGCGCAGAAAATGGCTGCTACCGGCTTTTTTACTGCGTTCGGCATGGGGCTGGTGATTGCCATAAGTGGTACGGTATTTTTAACGCCCCTTGCCCGGTTATTGGGCGCTACCGATACGAGCTTACCCTATACCCGGGACTACCTGACGTGTATCCTTTTGGCCGCTCCCTTCATGGTAAGTTCCCTGATGCTCAATAATCTCCTGCGTTTTCAAGGTAAGGCATTACTGGGTATGATCGGTATGACCTGCGGCGCGCTCGTGAACATCGCCCTGGATTCCTTGTTCATCTTGGTCTTCCATCTGGGCGTGAAAGGCGCATCTTTGGCCACCATGATAAGCCAAATCCTCAGTTGTATCGTGCTTTTTATCATCTGCGATACCGGTAAAGACCGGGTGCCTATCCTGCCCCGGAATTATGCAGCGACCTTGGGGAACTACAAGGAAATAGTACGAGGCGGCGTTCCCTCCCTCTTACGGCAAACCTTATTGAGCTTTTCGACCCTTCTGCTCAATCATGCAGCCGGTTCCTATGGGGACGGGGTTATCGCGGCTATTTCCGTGGTGAGCCGGGTGTTTCTCATGGCCAGTTCCGCGCTGATAGGATTTGGGCAAGGATTTCAGCCGGTATGCGGGTTTAACTATGGGGCCAAGCGGTATGACCGGGTAAAAAGCGCCTTCTGGTTTTGTGTTCGCCTCTCTTCGGTAGTACTCGTGATCGTGGGAATAGCCTGTTTTATAAAAGCGCCCGGTATTATAGGCCTCTTTCGCAAAGACGATCGTGAAGTCATAGAGATAGGCGCCCGGGCGCTGAGGATCCAGTGTTTTACCTTTCCCCTGGCAGGGTGGATTGTACTTAATAACATGATGCTCCAAACCATGGGTAAGACGATTCCTGCCAGCTTGTTAGCCTTGGCCCGGCAAGGGCTATTTCTGATTCCCCTGATTTTCACCCTTGTGCCCTTGCTGGGGGTATTGGGAATACAGCTTTGTATCCCCATTGCAGAGCTCTGTACCTTTATCGTGAGCTTTCCTATGGGAATCGCCGTATTACATAAGGACTTGGGGTAAGTTCTGCAATGGCTACGGATGCTCACTGTCATCTCGCTGATCTCCTGAAACAGTTTCCCCGTGCAGAACAGGAACGGCGGCACTTGGGGCTTGCCTGCGCGGTCAGCGCCTGGAACCCCAGGGATTTTACCTCCCATGAGGAGCTTGCCCAACATGCCCTGCAGGATAAGGCACCTCGGATATTCCTCTGTTTTGCCCTTCATCCTCAACTTCCTGCCGCCGCCGCAGCCCAGCCCGGTTCAGGGATACCGGAATTTTCCACGCTCCTGAGCTTTATGGAAACCCTGGCTGCAGCGGATCGCCTCCATGGAATCGGGGAAACCGGGTTTGATCTGTACAACCAGGCTTTTCGGAATACCGAAGCTGTCCAGGAGGAACTCTTTCGGGTACATCTGGACCTGGCCCTTACCCGGCAGCTTCCCGTAGTACTCCATGTACGGAGGGCTATGCACAAGGTGTTTGCCTACAAACAGGTGCTGAAAAGACTGCCTGGGGTGATCTTCCATGCCTATTCAGGTACCTTGGGAGAAGGGGAAGCCCTCTTGAGACAGGGGATCAATGCGTATTTTTCCTTTGGGACTGCCTTGGTATTGGGTCGTAAGGAAAGCATCCGTTCCTGTGCAGGGCTTCCGCTGGATCGGGTACTTTTGGAAACCGATGCTCCCTATCAACCCCTCTGGGAACGTACCTTTTCCAGTGGACAGGATATCTCGATACTACTCAAGGCCGTTTCCCGGTTGCGGCGTGATGGAGGACCTGCTGATCGGGGAGCTGCTCACGAAAGTACGCTGGAATCGGTTATAGACCGAAATTTTTACCGGGTTTACGGTGGAACAGGAACGCATCCCAGAGGACTTCCATAACTTCCTCAGGTATGGTATGATTCAAACGTATTGCCTGATACAAAAGGCCCTGGATTCCATGCGACACTAGCTCACCAGGATAGAGTAGCTGCCTTCTAAGCAGCAGGTAGGGGGTTCGAGTCCCTCGTGTCGCGAAGCGCGTAAACCATCGCGAAAAATATGAAAGAGAAGAAAAGGGAAGGAATCAGGTGAGGATCTCCTCAAACCAGGGTGGTCCTTGAGGGGTGGAATCCTATCCATCATAAATTTATACTTGTAGTATCTTGTTTATAAGGAAAGCAGCATGATGAAAAAAATCATAGGCATCTCGTTATTAGTATGGGTTCTGCCGTTGGCGGTATATGCCGAAGGAGTACCCGAAGTGCCGAGCCAGGTATCAGAAGACGTGGATACCAGTTATGCTTTTGGGATGGTTATTGGGTCGGACTTAAAACAAACGGGCTTAACCTTCAATTACAATGCCTTTGTCCGGGGACTTAAAGAGAGTCTTGAAGATAAAGAGACGCGGTTTACCATGGACGATGCGGTCCTCAAGGTACAAACCGCTTTTATGGCAGCTATGGCACGGCAGGCTGAAGAAAACCGGCAGAAGGAACAGGATTTTCTGGCGCAAAACAGCACGAAACCAGGGATAGCCCTCACCTCCAGCGGCCTCCAGTATGAGGTCATCATTGAGGGAAGCGGTCAAAAGCCAGCGGAAAGCGATATGGTGCGGGTCAATTATAAGGGCACCTTAACAGATGGCACGGTTTTCGATAGCTCCTATTCCCGGGGAGAGCCTGCGGAATTCCTCCTGGATGCGGTTATTCCCGGCTGGACCGAAGGGATCCAACTGATGAGTGAAGGGGGGTTCTACCGCTTGTATGTACCCTCAAAATTAGCGTATGGCGAACAAGGGGCTGGTTCAGTAATTCCTCCCTATGCGACGCTGATCTTCGAGGTGGAACTCCTCTCCATTCTTGAAGATCCTGAAGCTGAGTTTGAGGAAACCGACGAAGAAATCCTGGAAGAATCGCTTGAAGAAGATACCGATACTGCGGAATGAGAGGATGCGGCGCTGCTTAAGGTAAGTATGTACTGGTATGAGCGGGTTCATGCATGCCTCTTGCCCCAAGTAAAGCTCTTTTAGTATCTTACATACCAGATATTCTTTGTGATTTTTTGTTTTAAACTGCTTATACCCTGTTAAAACCCGGTAAGCAGTTTAAAAGCATGTATTAAAAGGAGCCTTATTATGGCACAGCATCAGTTTCAAACTGAAGTAAGTCAGCTTTTGCATCTTATTATCCATTCGCTCTATTCAAACCGGGAAATTTTTCTCCGGGAGCTGGTATCCAACGCCTCTGATGCCTTGGATAAACTCAAGTACCTCACCGTTTCCGAGGAGAAGTACAAGAATATCAGTTTTGATCCCCGGATTGATATTTCCTTTGATAAAGATGCAAAAACCCTGACCATCGCGGATAATGGGATCGGGATGCATGAGCAGGACCTCGTTGAGTCCTTGGGAACCATTGCCCGGTCAGGAACCAAGGCGTTTCTGGAAAAACTCTCGGAAGACGTAAAAAAAGATTCCAATCTTATAGGCCAATTCGGGGTGGGATTTTATTCGGCGTTCATGGTTGCTCAAACCATTGAGGTGATAAGCCGCAAAGCCGGGGAAGGGGAGGCTTGGAAATGGACCAGTGATGGCAAAGATGGCTATACTATAGAAAGCGTCCCCCTGCAGGCCCTGGGGAGTCCTCAAGGCACCCAAGTGCTCCTCCACTTAACCGAAGAAGGAACCGAATATACGAACCGCTGGTCCATCGAAGATATCGTCAAACGGTATTCCAACCATGTGGCGTTTCCTATTTACCTGACCTATGACGAGAAAGAGTACGACGATAAAGGTAATGAAAAGGCTTCCAAGACCAAAACCGAGCGGATCAACTCCGGTACTGCACTTTGGCGGCGGGCAAAGTCAGAACTCAAAGAAACGGATTACCTAGAGTTTTATAAGCAGCTTGGCCACGACTCAGAGGATCCGCTCTTCTATATCCACACCAAGGCAGAAGGAACCTTGGAATATAGTACCCTCTTTTACATTCCCCAAAAAGCTCCCTTTGACCTGTACCAGGTGGACTATAAGCCGGGGGTAAAACTTTATGTGAAGCGAGTCTTCATCACCGATGATGATAAGGAGCTGATGCCCACCTGGCTTCGGTTTGTCCGGGGGGTTATTGACTCAGAGGATCTACCCCTCAATGTGAGCCGGGAGATTCTGCAGCAGAACAAAATCCTCCTCAACATCAAGAATGCCTCGGTCAAAAAACTCTTGGGAGAGTTCAAGACCTTGTCGGAGCAGCATAAGGAAAAATGGGAGACCTTCATTTCCCAATTTAACCGGCCTCTCAAGGAAGGGCTGTACCAGGATTTTGCCAATCGAGAGGCCATTCAAGAACTGGTTCGGTTTAAGAGTACCACCATAGCAGGATGGACGAGTTTTTCAGACTATGCTTCCCGGATGAAATCAGACCAAAAGTACGTCTATTACATCACCGGAGGAGATGAAAGGACCCTCAAGGCATCTCCCCTGTTGGAAGCCTATACTGCTAAGGGCATTGAAGTACTCGTCATGGACGATGAGATTGACGAAATTATCATTCCCTCGGTGGGTAAGTACAAGGAATGGGAACTCAAGGCGGTGAACCGGGCTGGTGCAGATGAGGAGTTGGGAGAGAAACAGGACAAACAAGCGGAGAAAGAAAACAAACCGGTGATTGAGAAGCTCAAGAAGGCTCTGGGAGACCGGGTCAAAGAGGTGAAGCTGTCTCGCCGTCTGCACGATTCTCCTTCCTGCATTGTGGCGGATGAACATGATCCGTCAATCCAGATGGCTGCGATGCTCAAGGCCATGGGACAGACCGAAATGCCGGATATCAAGCCTATTCTGGAGGTTAATGGCGAGCATCCCATTGTGACGGCCCTCAGGAACACTGAGGATGAACAGCGGATTGCCGACACTGCGGGGGTATTGCTGGATCAGGCCTTGCTGGTTGAGGGGGTTAAACTCAAGGATCCTGCGGATTTTGTGAAGCGTCTGAACCGGCTTTTGATGCCATAAGTAAATTTAAGGAGTAGGTATGATTATACATCGAACCGATATGAAG
>JAISBK010000106.1 GCA_031266255.1 Treponema sp. | reverse complement strand
GTCACCTGTACGGTTACCTGCACCGAAGATCCCGCGCTCAATTCATGGGTAGAGAGCATCACCGTATCAATACGGAAACGGGTATAGGAAAGACCAAAACCAAAGGGATATAGGGGCTGTTCCTGCATATACCGGTACGTTCTTCCCTGCATGGCATAATTATCGTAAGGAGGAAGTTGAGCCGTGGACGCGGGGAAGGTGATGGGCAACTTCCCGGAAGGCGCCTTATCACCAAAGAGGATATCCGCTACCGCAGTTCCTCCCTGTTCACCAGGATACCACACAAAAAGGATGGCATCGGCAATATCTTCAGGGAACGCAATGGGGCTTCCACCGGTAAGGATAAGGATAAGGGGCTTTCCCCCCGCCCGGATTTTACGAAGATACTCAAGCTGCCACGGAGGAAGTTCTATGGTCTCCCGGTCCCCATTGGAGTTTGAGGCAATGGCGTCTCCTTCCTCCCCTTCCATAGCCCCATCCAGGCCAAACACCCCAATGATCACATCGCTTTCAGTGGCTTCTCCAAAGATAATATTGGATGGATGATTCTTTTCGTACTGGAGACAGGCCTGGCGGTATTCCAGAGTGATACCGTATTCACCGTGGATCTTTTCCGCGAGTCCTTCCAGGATGGTAACCAGCCGGGGACTGATACCATAATAGTTACCCAAAAGAGTATGAGGATTAGCCGCACCCGGGCCTATAAGGAGGATCTTTTGAGCCTTCTTCTTAAGCGGCAGGAGGTTTTTATCGTTTTTCAGCAGGACGACGGACTTGTACGCGGCTTCCAATGCCAAAACCCGGTGGTTTTCGCAGTTGATCGTATCCCTCCCTAAGGTCTTGTAAGGATCTTGTTCCGGGGGATCAAACATGCCCAACTTGAATCGGGTTCGCAGGAGCCGGGTGAGGGCGGTATTGATCGCCTCTTCACTCACCAAACCCTGTTTATAGGCCACGGTGAGGTAGGGATAGGTACAACCGCAGTTCAGGTCGCACCCTGCATTCAGGGCCTTGGCCGCAGATGCTTCTGGAGAAAGCGTTACCCGGTGGTTTTCATGGAAATCTCGAATGGCCCAGCAATCAGAAACCACATGACCCTTAAATTGCCACTTTTCTCGGAGTATATCCTGCAATAAGTAGGTACTACCGCAACAGGGTTCCCCAAAAATCCGGTTATAAGCACCCATTACCGCTTCCACCCCGTTTTCCACCAGGACCTTGAATGCAGGGAGGTAGGTTTCAAAAAGGTCCTTTTTGGAAACCTGAGCATCGAAGGTATGACGCTGGTTTTCCGGCCCTGAATGAACCGCGAAGTGTTTTGCACAAGCCGCGACTTTGAGCTGTTCAGGATCATCCCCTTGGAGACCCTTCACAAAGGCCAGTCCAATACGACCGGTGAGGTGGGGATCTTCCCCGTAGGTTTCCTGACCTCGACCCCAGCGGGGGTCCCGGAAGATATTGATATTCGGAGTCCAGAAGGTAAGTCCCCAGTATTGCCCCCGATTTCCCGCGGTAATCGCCTCGTTGTATTTTGCCCGGGCTTCATCGGCAATAGCCTTGGCCACCTTTTGTACAAAGGGTTCATCAAAAGTCGCGGCTAGAGCAATGGCCTGAGGAAACACCGTGGCGATCCCTGCACGAGCAACCCCATGGAGACATTCATTCCACCAGTTATAGGCAGGAATTCCTAATCGCTCAATAGCAGGGCTTGTGTAACTGAGCTGAGAGACCTTCTCTTCCAGGCTCATCTTCGCAATCAGCGCTTGGATGGCGCTTTCCCGTTCTACTGCATACATACCACGCTCCTAAGCCAAGACCGGGAATCGAACCCGGGACCTGCGCATTACGAGTGCGCCGCTCTACCGACTGAGCCACCTTGGCATGGGTTTAGTGTAGCAAATTTTTTTTAGCAGATCAAGTGCATTACCTCATAAAAAATAGTACCATCTCATACGCCGGGAAAAGAAAATACACTGTTTTCTTGAGGCCCTTGTATTTTTCCCGCGTATATGATAAAAACAGCTACAATACCTAGGAGTATGGGGGAGATGAGCATGAAGCAGCATGTGGTGTCGGCATTGGTGGAAAATCGGGCAGGCACATTAAGCCGGGTTTCCGGCCTCTTCAGCCGCCGTGGATTCAATATTGACAGCTTGACAGTGGGGGAGACTGAGGATACTTCCATCTCCCGAATGACCATTGCGGTAAGTGGCGACGAGTCGGTGCTTGAACAGATTATTAAACAGCTCAGTAAATTGGTGGATGTGATTGCAGTACAAGAACTGGATGCTTCATCATGTATACGCCGGGAAATCATGTTGGTAAAAATTCAGGCGAACGAAACGACCCGGGCTGCGGTTCTGGAGATTGCCGGTATTTTCCGGTCTCGTATTATTGATGTATCCCCAGTTACCATCACCATTGAGGCTACCGGTGATATAGAAAAACTTAACGGCCTCCTTCTGCTCCTGCACCCTTACGGTATCCTGGAACTTGCCCGCACTGGCCTTGTTGCCCTAGAGCGGGGTTCCAAGGTATTGGCAGTACCTTCCCTAAACCTGAGTAATTAACCGGGTATTGCGCGACTGGGCCTATGCCTGCCGTAAGTCAATTACCGGATGTTCTCAATAAGCACTTCTTAAAGGAGATTTTATGGCTATCATGTTTTATGAAAAAGATTGTGATCTCGGCGTACTCAAGGGTAAAACCATCGCGGTGATCGGTTACGGTTCCCAAGGGCATGCCCATGCGCTTAACGCCAAAGAATCAGGGGTTAAGGTGATCGTCGGACTTTACGAGGGTTCTCCCTCCTGGAAGCGGGCGGAAGCTGCGGGGCTTGAGGTTAAAACTGCCAAAGACGCTGCGGATGCTGCGGACTTCATTATGATCCTCATCAACGATGAGAAACAGGCCAAACTCTACCAAGAGTCTATCAAACCGGTTCTGAAACCCGGTAAGACCCTGGCCTTTGCCCACGGTTTCAACATCCACTTCGGCCAAATCATACCCCCCAAAGACATCAACGTGGTGATGATTGCCCCCAAAGGGCCAGGACACACCGTGCGGGAACAGTACCAGGCCGGCGCCGGAGTACCTTGTCTCATCGCGGTTCACCAGGACGCTACTGGGGATGCTAAGCGCCTCGGCTTGGCCTATGCCGCAGCTATCGGCGGGGCTAGGGCTGGGGTTTTGGAGACTACCTTTAAGGAAGAGACTGAAACAGACCTGTTCGGCGAACAAGCGGTGCTCTGCGGGGGCGTTTCAGCGCTGATGAAGGCAGGCTTTGAGGTTCTCACCGAGGCGGGGTATCAGCCGGAAAGCGCCTATTTTGAGGTGATGCACGAGATGAAACTCATCATCGACCTCGTGAATCGGGGGGGGCTTTCCTTTATGCGGTATTCCATTTCCGATACTGCGGAATATGGAGACTACGTAAGCGGCCCTAAGATCATTACCGAAGAAACCAAGAACACCATGCGGCAGGTATTGAAGGACATCCAAACAGGCAAATTTGCCAGAGATTGGATAAGCGAAAATCAAGCGAACCGTCCCTTTTTCAACCGGATGCGGGTAATTGAAGCGGCTCACCCCATTGAGCAGGTGGGAAAAGAACTTCGTTCCATGATGAGCTGGATCCCAAAATCCACGGTATAAGCACCGCACTGTACATTGAGGGCAGATGGAGGGGCAAGCCCCTCCATCTGCGTTATGTTAAGGAGTAAACCTATGGTGAATCACGAATCAGCACGGATAATACAGGTATTTGATACAACCCTGAGAGACGGAGAGCAATCTCCGGGATGCAGCATGACGTTACCGGAAAAACTAGAAGTTGCCCGGAGGCTTGAACGGCTCAGGGTTGACGTTCTTGAGGCAGGGTTCCCTGCGTCCAGTCCCGGGGATCTGGCATCGGTGAAGGCCATTGCAACGCTCATCAAAGATTGTACGGTGGCCGGGCTTTGCCGGGCCTTGGAAAAGGACATCGACGCAGCCCGGGAGGCCCTCATCGGTGCAGCAAGTCCTCGGATTCATATTTTCTTGGCAACCTCCCCGATACACATGGAGTATAAGCTCAAAATGAGCCCTGAGCAGGTCTTGGAGCGGGCAGTTGCCGCGGTGCGGTACGCCACTCAATTCTGTACCGATGTGGAATTCTCCGCAGAAGATGCCTTTAGAAGTGATCGGGACCTGGTATGCCGGGTTTTCGGTGAGGTGATTGCTGCAGGAGCCACGGTGGTAAATGCCCCCGATACGGTGGGTTATGCCATGCCAGAGGAATTCGCCGACTTTATCCGGTATATCAAAACCCATACCCCGAATATGGAAAAGGCCAGGCTCTCGGTCCACTGTCATAACGACCTGGGGCTTGCAGTGGCCAATAGCCTCGCCGCGATTGGAGCAGGAGCAGACCAGGTAGAGTGTACCGTCAACGGCATTGGAGAACGGGCAGGAAACGCCTCATTGGAGGAGATCGTCATGGGTCTGCGGGTTAGGAAGGATCATCTTCAGGCAGAGACCCGTATTGACACCACTAAGATTTACACCGTCAGCCGCTTAGTAAGTCAGGTAACCGGGGTGAAGGTCCAACCTCACAAGGCCATTGTGGGGGATAATGCCTTTGCCCATGAAGCAGGGGTTCACCAGCACGGGGTCTTGGCCAACCGGGCCACGTACGAAATCATGACTCCTGAATCAGTGGGCATCCCTCAGAATCGTATGGTTTTAGGCAAACACTCAGGCCGCCACGCCTTTGAAGAGCGCCTCCGGGATCTAGAGCTTTCTCTGCATGATGCCTTGGTGGAACAGGTTTTCCACCAGTTCAAGGTCTTAGCGGATAAGAAGAAGGTGGTCAGCGACCGGGATATTGAAGCCCTGGTGATAGAGGCTTCCGCTTCTGCCCCTGAAACCTGGAAGCTCGACCGCTGGGTGGTGAACTGCGGTTCCACCTTGAGTTCCACAAGCACCATTCGACTGCAACATCAAGATGGAGCGGTAGCGGAGCAGGCAGCCGTAGGTACCGGTCCTATTGATGCGGCGTTCAAGGCCATCAACCGGATCATCGGGAAGGAGCCTTCATTGGATGCTTATGAACTGGGAGCCGTTACCGGCGGCGAAGATGCCCAAGGCCAAACTCTGGTGAAAATAGGGTTGAACAGCCGCCACTGGAACGGCCGGGGGGTTTCTACCGACGTGGTTGAATCCTCGATAAAAGCCTACATCGCGGCGATTAACGCTATGGAGTGGGAACTGGCTGCTACTCCCCAACCATAAGAGGGAAGCGTAATCCTATCCCGCTGCGGTTACTCTGGCGGCAGGCAGGTTTTTTATTGACATGGGATTTCAAGGCTGGATATACTTAAACAATGGAAATTTTGAGTTCTGCCTTTCGGGATACTATTAAACAAGTAGTTGCCTTATCCAAAGCATCAACCGAGGTAAACGAGCAGCATGTCTATCAGACCGGACAAGCAGAAACCCTGCCTTTGATAGACCAGATCATCAAGGATTTACTCCTTCCCGGATCAGGTATCAACGGTATAGAACATCTCTTTGATCTCCTCGACAAGGCCAACGCAGGGAAGTCCTGCCTTTTGCTCCTAGAACATTACAGTAACCTGGATTTACCGGTTTTTTCGTATCTTTTAAGGAATGCAGGTACCCATGAAAAAGCCATAGCCGATGCCCTGGTGGCCATTGCGGGGATGAAACTCAACGAGGCGAGTCCTACCGTAGCGGCCTTTACCGGAGCGTATACCCGGATCATTATCTATCCCAGCCGTTCTCTGCAAGGGCTGGATAATAACCGGGCGGAAATAATCCGAAGCACCGCTATTAATCGGGCCGCGATGAAGACCCTGCTTGAGCTTAAAACCCAAGGGAAACTTATTTTGGTATTCCCTTCAGGTACCCGGTATAGGCCCTGGGATCCGAGTACCAAGAAAGGGGTCCGGGAAATTGACTCGTATATCAAATCCTTCGACTACATGAGTTTTGTGGCGATTAACGGCGAATTGCTCCATGTTCGTCAGGGGGACATGATGGATGATTACGTTAGCCAGGATGTGGTGCAGTTTACCGCAGGGCCGGTACTTTCTTGTGCCTTATTCAGGGATGCAGCCCGGGACCGGGCGGAAGCTGCGGGGATCGCTGATAAAAAGCAGGCTGCAGTAGATGCGATCATGGAACAGCTCCAAATAATGCATAACCAGGCGGAAGAAGCACGAAAGCTCTTGCTCCCGCCTGTATAGGGATTACCGAGTATGGATCAAAGAGTAGGGGATGATTCTAGAGGTAATCTTCTTGCTTTTCCGGTCGGTATTCAAGAGTATGGCCCCCACAATAGACACCACGAGGCTGATTATCCCAATGCCCCATACCGCTACTGAGGATGTTGCAAAGGGAAGTTCCACATTCATCCCAAAAAAACTGTAAACCAAGGTCGGAATCATAAGCACAATGGAAACGATGGTGAGCCGTTTCATAACGATATTGAGGTTATTGGAAATTACACTGGCAAAGGCGTCCATGGTTCCGGTGAGAATTGATGAGTAGATATTGGCCATTTCAAGGGCTTGCTTGTTTTCCGTAACTACATCCTCAAGTAAGTCCCATTCATCCTCTTTAAACCGAATCAGGGGAGATTTTTGCAGTTTTTCCAGAAGCAGTTCATTGGTCTTGATGCTGGTGGTAAAGTAAACTAAAGATTTTTGTAAGGAAAGGAGTTGGATGAGTTCGTTGTTTTTAATGGATCGCTGTAATTCAAGTTCGATAAAATTGGCCCGTTTGTTAAGTTCCTTGAGGGCCTTGAGGAAGGTAAACGCAGCCCTGCCCAGGAGGTTCAGCACAAAGCTGCTTTTGTTACGGATGCTGAATCCTCGGAGGCGATTTTTGGTGAGATCCTCCAGGGCATCGCTGGAACTTTGGCAGATGGTGACGATTTTATCGGCAAAAAGAATCACCCCCGCGGGCATGGTGAAAAAGGACACCTCATAGCCTGCATCATACACGGGCAGCCGCACGATCAAGGCAGTATAGCTCTCTTCTTTTTCAATGCGGGCCTGTTCGTCCATATCCATAATGTCCGTAAGCAATTCCCCAGCAATGCCGAATTCATGTTCAAGCCGTTCCAGATCCGCTTTATCTACATACCGAGCGTCGATCCAACACCCGGTACATACCGTATTAGTCTCAATTAACTTGTTTTCTTCTTGGATACGAATCGTAATCATCGAAGTTTCTCCTATAAAATAAAGTCACCACGGATTGGACTTCTGCATTTTTCCGTGGTTTTTCATAGAAGAAACCGAACAAAGCTAGGTCCGGCAACGTATACCCAATAAACCTCGGCCTTTTACAGGAAGCGCCATAACCGTTATTTTTTTACGCCTGCGTCTATGGCTGGAAATACTACTACTTCCATCGTCCGGATCGGACATAACGCTTCCTCCTTAACTGTAAACGTATGCATAGGAACGGTTTGTAAAACTCGGTGGTTTCACAAGCATGTCCATAAACAGTATAGAAAATTAGCAATAATAAAACAAGACGCCATAGTCCATTAAGAAACATGGACTTGGCGCCTGAATGTCTTTGAAAGGCTTGGTAGGTACCTCAGACCTTGATGTAGTCCGGCACGTTCCTACTTTTTAGCAGCTGCATCAAGTTCCGCAAGAATGGACACTTCCGTATCCCGGTCAAAATACCGAGCCTTATCCATACGGGGAACAAAGTTGATGGTCTCTCCCACTTTGAAGCTATGGGTCGGTTCGGTCCGGGCAACGAGGGGCTGGCCTTTGGTGGTAGTCAACCATAGGTGGATATCTGCTCCCAGAGGCTCAACCACGGTGATACTGATGGACATATTATTTTCTGCTGCGGGTTTCTCGGAAAAGAGCATATCTTCAGGCCGAATACCAAAGAATATTTCATTGCCTACATATTTTTTGAGGTAAGGGAGGTGTTCCGCAGTTGGTTTTACCTCAAAAGATCCCTCTTCAGTCAGCACAACAGAACCATTCTTTTCAATTACCTTCACCGAGAGGAAATTCATGGGTGGGGAACCGATGAAGCCGGCCACAAACTTGTTGACAGGATGATTATAGAGGTACAAGGGAGAACCGATCTGTTGAACCTTGCCATCCTTCATAACCACGATCTTGTTGGCCATAGTCATGGCTTCCACTTGGTCATGGGTAACATAGATCATCGTGGCATTGAGCCGATGGTGAAGCCCTGAAATTTCGGCACGCATCTGAACCCGGAGCTTAGCGTCTAAGTTGGAAAGAGGCTCGTCAAAAAGGAAAACCTTGGGGTTACGGACTATAGCCCGTCCTACCGCGACCCGCTGTCGCTGACCACCGGACAGAGCCTTAGGTTTACGTTCCTAGAATTTTTCGATGTCCAGGACCCTCGCAGCTTCATGAACCCGACGGTCAAGCTCGGCCTTATCCACTTTCTTGATCCGCAGTCCAAAAGCCATGTTCTCATACAC
>JAISBK010000073.1 GCA_031266255.1 Treponema sp. | reverse complement strand
GTATCTTTGCCATTTCAGATGAAGAACTCTTTGAATTTTTTGAATTCACCCAAATTCCGGTGGAACTTATGCCCATTAGTCTGGATTATTTTAAATCCCTGGTTCTTGAACTTTGTAAGACGGCTCTTAATAGAAAAATATAGAAAATATGATTAAATGGGAAAAAGCGGCTTATTAGCCGCTTTTCCTGTTATATATTCAGTATTTTTTCCGTTCCCGCTCAAGCTCTTTTGTGGTATCTCATTCCTCTTCATAATCTTGGGGGGGTAAAAGTATCACCGGTGAACTACAAAAAAGAGAAAAAACTTGACCCCATAGACATCATAGTATATGGTGAATAAAATACCTGAGGAGGATAGTGTTATGGCAAGCATTTTTGTATGTATTCTTTTGGCAGTTGTTTCTAGTATCGGTTTTGTTATTGCTCGTGGTGGAATGATAGCATATATGTTTGATCCTCTTGCAATCATAATTATGGTGGGTTTACCATTGTTGTTTCAATGTATCTTTTATGGGAAATTTTTTGTAAAGGCTTTTACCATAATTGGCAAAAAGGAAGAAAAAAAGAAAACATGGATTAAAGCGTATACCTTTTTCAAAAATTATGAACAATTCGTATGGATAATCGCGATAGTGTTTGTACTTATTCATTTTATAATTGATCTGATTTGGCTGGAAACCAAGGAAGGTTTAGGCCCCCATATTAAATTCATGGCGAATTTAATACTTGTCGCGGGATTGATAGATTGGTTACTCCTGTTGCCCTATAAAATACTAATAAAAAACCATTTGACCCAAATAGCATAACCTTCCTGTTACTACACCTATCTGTGGCCGATAGGTATTCGCTCCTCACAGGGAACCTTTACCTGGCACTTGCCGCACCCGAAACGGGGGGCGTGTTTTGCCTCGGTGGCTTCCATGAAAGCGGCGCACAGGGGATGGCTCTTCCCCTTTTCCAGAGAGATAGCCCCGCCGGGACAGTTTCTGACGCAGGCGCCACAGCGGATACAGTAATCGTAGAGGCCTGTATAGGGCCGTTTGTCCCTTGTAAAGTGCGCGGCGGTGATGACACTGATGTACCTCCCGGCAATTCCCTTTTGGGTGATAAGCCCTTTGGAAAGGCCAAAGGTTCCCAGACCGCACGCATAGGCGACGTGCCGCTCCGACCAGTTGCTGGTCTCGTTTCTGTTGTGGGTAAGCGGGTTTATCCGGGAAAATCTCGGGTCCACCATAGGGGCAAGTGCCTCTATCCCTTCGTTTCTAAAAAGCTCCTCCCCAAAGGTACAGATTTGATCCTGAAATGCCTGACCCTCTATCCGTGCATGAAGCCATTCTATAGCCGGCCAATCCATGCTTTGCCGGTTGGCGGCCCGCACTGTTTCGGTAAAAGGGAGAAAAAGAGAGATCACGGTTTCAGCGCCCGAAAGCCACTCCCGAGGGATCATGAAGTGAGGGCCGATTATTCCCGGGTTTTTCAGTTCCTCAAACAGGGGATCCTCCGCAGAGGCGTAACCGAAAATGGGTTCTCTGAAAATTTGCATCCCCGCCAGATCGGGCCTCAGGGCAATGTCCTTGGGTATGTAATTCCCCGGACTATGTTGAACAAATTCTTTCATGTCCTGCTCAAACCGCGCCTTATCCATAGCTCCCTTCCTTTTCATTTTTAGGCAGTATAGCCCATACGTCCTCATTTATCGTAGAAAATCAAATGGGAAAACGCGGCTCATGCGCCGCTTTTTCCCGTTACCTCTTTAGTACTTGTCCAGTTCCCGCTCAAGTTCTTCCAAGCGTTTTGAGAGGGATGCAATGGTTCGCTCCAGCCGGGTCTTTTCCTTTTCGAGTCTCAGCCGGGGATCCTCTGCTGCGGGCGGTTCACCTAAATCCTTGCGGCGGGAAGCCATCTTCACCGTATCAGGACTGTTTCCCTCAAGCAGGGCAGCCTGGGCAGCACTGCGATCATCCTGGTCTCTGATCCCTGCCAAAAAACGCATGTTATCAGATCCCAGGGCAGGGTTTAAATCGTACTGATACATCTTCATGGCCATCGTAGCCGCTACCCGGGGAATACAGAGTACCCGGTCAATATAATCCTCGAAGCGGCCACCTAGGGCAAGGCAAAGCTCTTGGGCCTGGAGCAGGTACATCCCTAAGGTTTTCACGAGATTTCCATCTTCCTGAAGGCATTGGCCACGTAAGATCTCGGTCAAGCGGCTCAATTCCGGGGAAGCGGCAAACACATTCTTATAGTTCCCTTTGGTTTCCGCAGTTTCCAGAAGCCGGTGAAGTATGGCCCAAAATTCCGCCGTGTGTGGCCGGGAACCGAGTTTTCCCCCCATAGAACAGGCGTGGAGATGGTGGGCGTATTCATGGATGGCGGTATATACCAAGCTATTATCATCGCTGAAATTACGGTTATGGATGATGATTTCCCTGGTCTCAGGCTTATATAAGCCGTTGACCCGTTTGCTTTTTTTCCCGGAAAAAAGCAGGGTAAAATCCACCGGTGGTTCTTCAATAGCCAGAAGCATGGCCTTAATCTGGTCCTGATTCATGGGTCAAGTATACCCCAAGGCTTCCGGTTTTTTCCAGCGCCAATACTACCGCGGCTACACAGGCAGTCTCAGTCCGCAAGACCCGGCTTCCCAGGGAAAGCCGACAGAACCCTGCGGCTTCCAGCATATCCCGTTCCCTATCAGACCAGCCTCGTTCAGCGCCAATGGCTACCAGGATAGGCCGTGTGGTAGGCTTCATCTGGGCCAAGGCTCCCTGGGGACGCAGATTATCCGCGGCAATGAGCAGCGGGTTCCTGTCCCTCCAGGGCCGCGCCTCAAGCCACGCCTTAAGGTGGGGATAGTCCTGTATCCGGGGAATGATCGTATCCCGGGCCTGGATAGCCCCTTGCATAAGCGCGTCCCTGGCTCCACCGTCGGTAAGCAGGGTGGTATGCTGATAACTCTTTTCCCCCAGATCAGTACCCATAAGATCGATCCCTTCAAGCCCCAAACTTGCCATATCTCGCAAGAGCCGCTTGAGCTGTATAGGCCGGGGAAATCCCACCCCCAGACAAATAGGGCTTCGCGGCAAGGGCGGTTGGTCCAGCGCTAAGGAACACTCCAGAGATCCATCATGGTTGTGGGTTTCGATACGACCCCTTCCCCAATTACCCTCCAGCACCCCTGCATCGAATAGGTCTCCCGGTTTTTTATGCAGCACCTTGAGGAGATGTATTGTCCGTTTATCCTGGGGTTTGAGGAGGATGCCCTTATCAGATGCTGCAAGCTCCTGTTTTTCAAAAAGGATGATATTCATCTATAACGGAGATTTGCGGCCTACCGCGATGAGCATCTGCGCCTGGTTATCATACATCCCGTCGTTCCAATCCCCGTAGAGTTCCACCGACGCAAAACCTACCTCCAAGAACAGCCGCCGCAGCTCTGACCCGGCATACAGGCGCTGGGTAAACGTTCGCTCGATCCAGGTTCCCTCTTTGATGAGAATCCATCGGTTTTTAAGCCCTCCCCAGGAATCCACCGGGGTATACTCGGTAAGTACGGTACGCCCTTCCCGGGTAAACCATTCTCGTTCGACAAAATCCCGGACGGCAATTTCTTTACCCAAGGTTTCTATGATCAGGACCCCACCGGGTTTGAGGGAATCGAATGCATGCTGCACCATAAGCCGGTCATCAGCAGGCTGCTCAAAGTAACCAAAAGAAACGTACAAGTTGCTTACCACATCAAAAAAACGGGGGCGGGTAAAAGAACGGACATCCGCATGGATAAATTCAACCGGGAGGTTTTCATAAGCTGCGTCCTCCCGGGCAGTTTGCAGATAACTTTCAGTAATATCGACCCCAGTAGCAATAAAACCCCGCCGTGCTAGTTCGAGGGTGATACGCCCCACTCCGCAGCACAGATCCAAGACCAGGGGACCTACGGCAGGTTCAATTTGGTCCAAAGGAGCATACAGGTTCAAATGGGCAAGCCGGGTTACCCCATCGGCAACCAAAGGGACCTCTGCCCAACGATGAGCATCGAATATGACAGGAGCATACTCCTCCCAAAAACTGGTATCCTCAAACCATTCTTTTGTATAGGCCATGAACCATTATAAGGGGGAATGAACGGACTGTACAAGTAACTTACCGACGAGGGTCTGCTATGATTAAACCGGACAGCAGTTTTCTTCATAAACAATATCGTTGAACTGCTTTTGCTTGGGAAATTGCCAAATAGTATGTAATGCATTTAAAAAATTTAAAGCGCTTGTTCCTTGTCCATAATGCTGTGTCGGCATATAGCTATGAACAGAACAGGTATGTATATGTTCTAAGATTAATGCTTTATCAAAGGGTACATTAAAAATGGAATCATAGTGAAACCGGTTTTGCTGTCTACTCCCTAAATTAAATGACGGAATACCATAAACCGGCGCTTCATGAATCCCGGCGCTTGAATTTCCAATAATAAAGTGCGCCATTTTAAGCAGGGTAAGAAAATATTCGAAACGTATTGATGAAAAGATTCTAAACCGTGCATTGTTCTGCAGTTTCTCATAGGCTTGTAGGATAATCTCTGATCCAGAATCATTGTTTGGATATATAATCACATAATTGAATCCACTTTCCAACAGAGTCTCCACAAAAATATCAGCATGTTTTTGTTGAATATCCGGTGTATCAGTAGTAACCGGATGCAACATCCCTATGGCGTATGTATCAAACTTGATTCGATAACGTTCTTTTACCATTTCTATGGTTGGCAGGGTGTCTGATAACATAATATCCACATCAGGAGAACCAATAACAAATATAGATTCCGGCTCTTCCCCCAACTGCAAAAGTCTTTTTTGGGCGACTTCTGTGGCAACAAAATGAACATGGGATAATTTAGAAACGGCATGTCGTATTAACTCATCAATAGTCCCGGATATTTCTCCTCCCTCAATATGGGCTACTAATATGTTTCGCAACGATCCGACGATTGCACCAGCTAAGGTCTCTACTCTATCGCCATGCACAATAATTAAATCAACCGGGTGTTCATGTAAATACGTACTAAGACCATTTATGGTGTTTGATAGAATTATCTCCATATCATCACCAACGACTTGATTCATGAAAGAAAATTTATTAGTAAAACCTGATTTTTCTATTTCTCTAATAGTTAATCCGTATTGTGATAATAAATGCATCCCCGTAACAAATAGTTCATATTCATACTCTGGTGAGTCCTTGACTGCTTGAATCAAGGATTTTAATTTTCCAAAATCGGCCCTGGTTCCTGTTACGAATAATATCTTTTTCATGGAGACTTCTTTCCTTATTTTTTTATTTTTCTCATTTTTTACATTAAAATGATGTCTTTTCTATCATTTCCCAGGTCAGGTGACTGTCTTTTTTTACAGGAATGTTACACCTGCAATCTAATAGTTCTGCATAGGATTCTGCAAAAATACCCAAGGTTCCCGGCCGTTTTACCCAGATATTTTCCCGGGTTAGTATTTCACCGGCATTAATATCCTTTATGGCAACCACCGTAGCAAAGGCAAAATTTTTTGTTATCTGTTCTTCAGCTATCGGATCTTTAGTGCCGCCTCGCATTACATATACTTCATGTACCGACTGCTTTAACGCTTTTAAGGCTTCTCCATCCATAGAACACACAATATCAGGACCAAGTCTACTCATAGTATCGGTAAAATGACGTTCAAGCAGCGAAGCGCCCAGCGCTACTGCAGCGATACACGCGTTATTATTGCAGGTATGATCCGATAAGCCGACAACCGCGTTCGGGAATTCACGCTGCAACTGGATCATTCCCCCCAATCTTACCAGGTGGGGAGGAGTAGGGTATAGATTCGTGGTGTGTAATAGGATATAGGGGATCGTATTTTTCTCCAGTATTGCCACTGTTTTTTTTATGCTGTTTATATCATTCATGCCGGTCGATACGATCATGGGTTTTCCAAAGGCGGCAATATGTTCTATAAGGGGATAATTATTGCATTCTCCTGATCCTATTTTATAGGCTTTGACTCCCATACGTTCCAATCTATCGGCAGCACGTCTTGAAAACGGGGTGCTTAAAAAGATCATCCCTTTTGATTCAATATATGCTTTAAGTTCTCTTTCTTCATCCTCATCTAAAGACGCCTTTTCCATTATTTCAAAAATAGATTCATGCGCATTACCAGGGATAACCTTTTTTGCCTCAGGACTCATTTCATCTTCAACAATATGCGTCTGATGTTTTACGAGTTCTGCACCTCCTTCCCATGCAGCATCAACCATTTCCTTGGCAATACGCAAAGAACCATGGTGATTTATACCAAGTTCAGCGATAATAAGCGGTTCATAATCCAATCCCACTTTTCTTTCAGCAATCTCAATATAGGTATTCATCTGTTTTTTTACCTTTTTTACTTTTTTTATAACAGCGTACTACTATACCCTGACTATTAATGATCTATAATAGATTCATTTTCACGTGTCCAGGATAATTTTAGAAAAAAAACAAGTAATCAATTAATAGGGTGAAAAGATTCGCGAACCCACGTTTCTGCAAGAACCACGCTCAAGACCCTTCACGACCTAAGTCCCGAGCAACATCGTACAGTGCCTGGTATACAACGGGAATCTGTTCCTCATCAATACTGGCAAAGGCAATTCTGAGGTACGTTTCCCCCAACGCGATGGTACCAATCCCCTGGTTTGCCAGCAAGTCCCGCCGCAATGCCTCCGCTCCAATCCCTATACACCGGAAACTCATAAAATACCCGGAGTTGAAGGGTAAGGGCCGGAGGTTTGGATGTTCAGGATGCTCAACCAGAAATTGTTTTACCCGCTGATAGCGCCTTTGCAACAGGGTATAGTACTGTTCCTTTTCAACAGCGGATCTGTCATCCTGTATTGCCTTGAGCAGGAGATATTGAGCCGGCGTATTGGCGCAGGAAACCGAAGACCGGATGGTCCCCATGAGCTTTTTCACCAGGGCTTCGTAATGCCTTTCCTGTAAACCCTGGGAACCGAAGGTAATAAATCCCATTCTGAAACCCCACACATAATCTTCTTTGGTGGGACCGTCAATTTTGATCGCCAAAACCCGCTCATGCACCTGGGCAAACCGGCTGAACAGGGACTCCTTCAGGCACGCGGCTTCATAAAAAAAACCAAAATAGGCGTCGTCGCAGAGAACCAGCACGTCAGCGCCGTTCTGGGCAATGTTCCTTACACAGGCGACTAAAGCATCTGCTTCAGCCGGGGTAGGGGAATATCCCGAGGGATTATGGGGAAAATTGAGGAGGACCCGGACTACCCCGGTTGCTGCGGCTGCTTCCAGGGCATGCTCAATGGCCCGTATATCCAAGCCCCAATCCGTGCCAAAAAAGGGGACTTCCTGTACGGTCGCGGCCCGGCGTTCCTGAAAGATGAGTTCGTAGTTGTCCCAGCAGGGACTACTGAGGATGATGGGATTGCCTTCCCCCACGAACAGGTCCGCCGCATACCCAATCCCTGCGGTAAGACCAGGAACCACCACGGGAAGGGAACAGGTTTCAGGACGCAGCGCGGGATTATGCTGGAGGATCCGTTTTTTCCACGCGGTACGGACATCGGGAATCCCCGCAGTGGGGGCATAGGCCACGGTTTCTTCTGGTGTAAGCCCTGGTATCTGACTCCTAAGACTTGAGAGGATGAGGGGTTTACCCTGGTGATAGGCCATACCGAGAGTGGCGTTTACCTGATGGGCCGCTTGTTTGGCCTCGGCTCCTTGGGCGATGATTCCTTTGGGAAAATACAGACGTCGTCCTAAGGGTGAAAGAAGCCGTCCTGCCACCGTAGCATCGAGGATGTTGTTGAGTTCATCTGCAAGATAATACATAGTATACATACATTTATAGGAATAGGCCTATCTCTGTCAATCTCCCCACGGACAAAGGGCAGGTATCAGGTGTACCAAATTTCCAGGAAGGTCGGCGCCTGGCGTAACATCATAAACGTAAGCCCCGCCGGATGTAGGATATTGCGGCTGTTCCCATTTTGGTGTACCGTAATTCCGGTATGGATACGAACAAGCCCGGCCAGGATCGCCCCGAAAAACTGCACTGGCATCCCGCCTTCCTCCAGGCCATCCAACTGGAACTGATTGACTATAAAGATTCCCTCCAGTTCACCTCTGAGTACCAGCTTGCCACCGAACCCCTCAGGGTCGATCTGCTAATCATCAAAAAGCACCCCAGCCTGGTTATCCACAAAAACATCGCCCGGATATTCCGGTC
>JAISBK010000040.1 GCA_031266255.1 Treponema sp. | reverse complement strand
CCCCCCCCCCCCCCCACTATACATATATACAAGTAATATAAATTCAATATTCGGTCTGTGGGACAGACTATGTATACCCGGGTTTAGCCTGGATATACCTGTTTTTTTATTGGTCGGTGGACATCCCCATAAGGAGTGTTTATGAATGGACCATAGCACAAACAGGTTCCGTGCGAATTTTATGGTATTTTACCCATTGAAATATGTGGAAACATTCGTTGTAAAACGAATATACATTTGTTAGACGCTCGGCATTAAGCGCGGTGTTTTACTTTAAGGAGGAACTTTATGGTAAAGAAAGGATTATGTGTTTTGATTCTTGTGGCGGCTCTTGTTGGTAGTGTTTTCGCTCAGGAAAAAACTGATTACAAGCATCAATCATTTGATATGCTGCTTGGACTTAATTTTGGTTTCGGTATAACTCCTAATATGGGAGACGTATTGGATATACAAAATAGTATCCCTAAAGGCAATTATGCCGTTATCTGGGATACTGGAATAACCTATGATTTCTATCTTTTCAACTGGTTATCGTTTAATATCGGCTTGTTATTGCATCCTGATGTATATGTGCTTTTAGACCAGGATTTGGAGGGTGTCGATGATTTTACCGACATTGCCGCAAGTCCACTTTGTTTGACCATACCGCTTGCTGCGCATATTAATGTTCCTGTGGTTGAATGGTTATATGCGGGAATAGGATTAAGTTTAAACATTCCAATGTCCGGTATGCTTGACGGATTGGCCGGAGTTGATACCAAAGGAGACTTTTTTGTGGGTTTGCCTATAGATATAGGATTTGATTTTGTGAATCCGGGCAGGGGCGGAGGGCGTTTTTTCTTTAGGATTACGCCTGAATTCCATGAAGGAGGAACCGCGGTACCCATTGGTTTTATATGGCAGGTATACAACTGGAAATTATAGGATATTCTTGCAGTTTTTTGGCTAATAGCTGCGAAACATCCATTGTTAAGCGAAGGTGCTTACCAGACTTCAGGTTTGTAAGCACCTCCCTATAAATTTTTTTACCAAGTTAAGGAGGGTAAAAATGAAAAAGAACGTATTTTTTATGGGAATGCTGGTCATGGTACTGGTATTCGGGCTTGTTTTCATCACCTGTTCCACCGACAGCGATGACGATGATGACAATGGGGATCCTATTTCGGTAGATTTATCTCTACCGCGTATTGAGGATGTACCGTCATTTTCAGGGACTTTCGTTTCCAATGAAACAGATGCAAAAAATCTGGTACAAGCCGCTTTTGAGGAAATTGGGGGAATATCACCGGTTCAAAGCGAGATGAATTCTGTACGAAGTATATCCAGAAGTGTCTATAGCGAACCTTATGAAGAGATATTCGACCACGATACAACGGTTTTATCTGGAGCCGAAGTAACCGGATTTGTACAAGGGAAAGAGACCATGTCTGCTGCTGATGATGAAAATGCCGGTGAAAGTGTTGGTGACTACATGGAAATGTCAATGAGGATCAAGCTTGCGGTTGATTTTCAAGACATTACAAAAAACGATTCAATCATTAAAGGTAAGTACAGTGTTGACGAAGACATGTATCTCAAAGCCCAGATCACGACTATTAATCCCCCAAAAGGCGATCTTACCATATCCTGCGATGTCTCGGACGGATACGCCATAAGTATTTCAAAGAACAACAAAGGACTTAAGTTTGTGATGAGACTACAGGGAAAGGTGGACAAAAAAATGACCGGACAATCTACCTCAATCCTTGATAATCTCGACATAGGCAATTTATTTGAGACCTATAAGCTCAGCCTTGACGTCTATGACAATGCTAATGTAAAGCAAGAGAAGTATAGCAAAACGTTTACTTCTTACGCGGAAGCGGCTACTTATTTAGGCATCAATTAGTTAGAAATCTCGTCTGTATCCGTAGACGGCATCCCAAAAACTGAAGTTCTAGGGATGTCGCATCTATAATTTTTTTACCGGTAAAGAGGGTAAAAATGAAGTTGTGACTGTCGAATTAATCCTTTTGGAGGGAATAATTCCCGCCAAGAATAATTAAAGTTTTTTCGGTGAGGAATTAAATATAAAGATACAGGTTATTATTCTATAGATCAAACGAATACCTATTCCTTTACCGGATCATCAACCGGAAAATTTACTCGAACTGGCTGGTGGAAAGATTCCAATAATAAGGTTTAAGAAAACCGTTTTCACGTAATCCATGCCTATACATATCACTGCCCTTGTGGTATCCTCCTTACCGGAGGTGTACTATGACACAAACCGCGGTAATCCCAGCGGACGAAAACTGGGTAGAAAAAGACATTCGGGACTTTGCCGGAGCTCCGGCAAAACGTATCGGCGACCAGTGGATGTTGATAAGCTCAGGAAATGTTTCAACTGATAAGGGGGCTTGGAATACCATGACTGCATCCTGGGGCGGCCTAGGGATCCTTTGGGGCAAGAACGTGGCCTTTATGTTTATCAGACCAGTGCGCCATACCTTTGCATTTGCCAATGCAAATCCCCTTTTCACCCTGTCTTTTTTCGATAACGCACACAAGCGGGCCTTGGAAATTGCCGGGGCAAAATCAGGCCGGGATATTGACAAGGCAGCGGAAACAGGACTTACCCCCATCGTGTTTACCGGCGGCGCTCTTGACGGGGCAGTTGCCTTTAAGGAAGCCACGGAAATCATCATCTGCAACAAGCTGTATACCCATGACTTCGATCCAAACCGGTTCCTGGATCCCTCAATAGACACTGCCTGCTATCCGGCCAAAGACTACCATAGAATGTACATTGGGGAAGTACGTTCCCTACAAGTCAATAAGGAATACCATTATGCGATCATGTAAGAACCTGCTGGTAAGCGGCGGCGCGGGGTTTATCGGTGTTAATTTTATCCGGCTGCTCTTAAGCCCAGGACATCCATTCTCCGGGAGAATTATCAACCTGGATGCCCTCACCTATGCGGGGAATCTTGCCAGCCTTGAAGACATTGCAGCCCGTCACGGGGGAAAGCGGTATTTTTTTGAACCGGGGGATATTGGTAACCCAGGGCTGGTACAATCCCTGTTCAAGCACTATGAGATTGATACGGTCGTGCATTTTGCTGCAGAAAGCCATGTAGACCGGTCGATTGTGGGGCCGGAAGCGTTTATCAAGACCAATGTCCTGGGAACCTTTATCCTTCTTGAGGCAGCCCGGCAGTACTGGGGTACCAATCCTGAGGGCATGCTTTTCCATCACATCAGCACCGATGAAGTCTACGGTTCTTTAGGAGAAAAGGGGTATTTTACTGAAACCAGCCCGTATGATCCTCGTTCACCTTATTCTGCAAGCAAGGCTGCAAGCGATCATCTGGTAATGGCCTATCATCACACCTATGGGCTGCCGGTTACCCTTTCAAACTGTTCAAATAACTACGGCCCCTATCAATTTCCTGAAAAACTGATCCCCCTTATGATTCTGAATATGCTTTCAGGTAAAAACTTGCCGGTATATGGAGACGGTAAAAATATCCGGGATTGGCTCTATGTGGAAGATCATGCTGATGCGCTGTGGACCATTATCAGCAGCGGCCGTATCGGGGAGAAATACAACATCGGCGGAGAAAATGAGTGGGAAAACATCACCCTCCTCCATACCTTGATTGCCCTGGTGTCTCGTAAGACCGGCATAGATGCAGAAACCATACAAGCCACCATTACCTTGGTCAAAGACCGGCCTGGACACGACCGACGTTATGCGATTGACTGTTCGAAAATAAAGCGGGAACTGGGTTGGAACCAAAAGGTGGATTTTGAAACCGGGCTTGCAAAAACCGTGGACTGGTATCTTGCAAATCCGCAATGGATTCAGGGGATTCAAAGCGGGGAGTACCAAAAATGGCTGAAAAAGAACTATGATACGCGATAGGTTATACGCAATACAAGCAGGTTCTATAGATACCGGGGATCGTTCTGTCCCCGGTACCGGGGTTATATGGCCTCTCCGTAGAGGCTATCCCGAAATTCCTCTACATGGACCCGGATTGTTTTAAGTGCCCGCATCTCAATCTGACGGACCGTTTCTGCAGAAAGACCCATCTTATCCCCTATGGACCTGAGACTGTACTTCTTACCGCCTTTAAGCGGATACCGGTACATGAGGATCCGCCGTTCCTGGTCCTTTAAGCGGTTGAGCAGCATCTTCACCGTATCCTGCAGCATGGATTTTTGGAGAAATTCCCGTTCCGGGTTGTAGGTATAGTCCTCATGGGTATCCAGTATGGCCGGTGCATTATCCTCCCCTTCCATATCCAGGGATACAAGACCGTTGGTCATAGTGATGATGAATTCCACATCTTCTACGGAACTTCCAATTGCCGCAGCTATGGCTTCGGTATTCGGCTCTTGCATAAGGGACTGGCTTAACTGGTGATAGGCTTTTCTTATTTTGCGGAACATTGCTTCTTTCCGATGCGGTAAACGGATAACCCGCCACTTATCCGAAAGAAAGCGGCTGATAAACTGACGAATCCACAAACTCGCATACGTGGAAAAGCGGACATTTTTTTCATGCTGATATTTCTCCGCAGCATGAATGAGTCCCAGGTTCCCCTCCTGAATCAGATCCATTAATGGAACATCAAGGGTAAGATAGGTCTGGACAATTTTAACTACCAGCCGCAGATTAGCTTCTACTAATGTTTGACGGGCAGCAATATCTCCCTGTTGTATACGTTTGGATAAGGCCAGTTCTTCTTCAAATGTAAGGAGAGGAATCCGCTTAACCTGTTTAAAATAAATCTGTAAGCCTTCGTCTCCTTGGGAAACCGCCCTTTTTTCACCCCGGATTATGTACATAATATCCTCCAATAAAATCTTTGCAGTAATACAAGCAAATTGTATGCCACAAATATTATTTTTTAAAAAATATTCTAATTCTTGTTATTATAAGGAAATAAACAGTACCACGTCTAGGCGGTCATACCCTGACGGTTTATCCTGTATGTTCTTTTATACAGTTTCGTATGTTATTTTATACAAATTATAAGGATAAACCGGATAGAACAGGAGGGGGTTTAGAAAACCTAGAAAAGGATCCTTGGTTATGGTAGATTTATAGTATGCAGTGTAGGTGTCTCATAAGGAAGGTCAGTGCGTTATGATTGAATACATCGTTCCCAGTAATATGGATGACCGGATTCTCTCTCGAGGAGCCGAGGTTCTTGCTTTAGGAGGGCTGGTGGCCTTGCCTACTGATACCAGTTGGAGCATAACCTGTTCTTTTAAGTCCAGCGAAGGTATAAAAAGACTTCGAGCGCTCTCAGGCGAGCGGGAAGAGCGGCATTTTACCCTCTTGTGTTCTGCAATCTCCCAATTCGGAGAATGGTGCCAGATGGATACCACCCAGTTCAGGCTCATCAACCGGCTTACCCCCGGGCCCTATGTCTTTATCCTCAAAACCCTCCGGGGCACTGAAAAGGCCCTGGGGCTACGGCGTAAGGAACTAGGGGTCCGTATCCCGAATCATCCTGTGGCCTTGGGAATCACCCAAGCGCTGGGACTGCCCTTGTATTCGATAAGTGCTAAACGCAGCATGATCCCTGGCGTTAAGGGGGATCTGCGTCAAGTGAATCCAGATACCTCAGCGTTTCCTTTGATTCCAGAAGACGAACTGTTTCAAGAAGCCTGGGAACTGGATATTATAGAGGGAGTGGATCTCATCTTGGACAGCGGCGAGGAACAACAGCGGATATTCTCGACCATCCTTGATATAAGCGACGATCCAGTCACCGTGCTTCGTCAGGGAGCAGGAATCTGGCCGGTCTAATCGCTTTCTTGGTTCTAGGGCCTTGCGTACGGTAATCCTATGAAACAAGAATGGATGCGGGTGCTCTTTAGGCGGCGGGTGTATGTTATCGCCATGCTGCTTATTCAGACCGGCTTTATGCTAGGGGTCATTGCCGGGGGAAGCCTGATTTTTTGGTATGTCAATACCTTTCTCAATGGTTTAAGCATCGTCGTCTGTCTGTATATTCTCAATAAAAAAGAAAAACCTGCCTATAAATTAACCTGGATATTCCTGATTTTGCTGTTTCCTATTTTTGGCGGCTTCCTGTACATTGTGTTTCATTCTCAGTCCCATTCCCGTAGACTCAGAAGGTTCACGAAAATCGGGGCACTGAAATGCCGTCCCCTTTATAGCCTCCCTGAACCTGCCTTGCAGGAATTGGAGGATGGGCATAAAGCGTACCTGTCCCTGGCCCGGTATCTTCAGCACTATGCGGGGTATCCGGTCTATACCCACACCCACACCGACTATTTTGACTCAGGGGAAGGGTTTTTCCAGGCAGTGCTTGAAGCCTTGGAAAAGGCACAACGATATATTTTCATGGAATTTTTTATCCTCCGGTATGGGGCCATGTTGAATCCCATCATCGCCATCTTGAAGAAAAAGGCCAAAGCCGGCCTGGATGTCCGGATCATCTATGACGACCTTGGCTGTTTCATGTCTTTATCGCCGAATTTCAAACCGCACTTGGAGCAATACGGGATCAAATGTATGGTGTTCAACCCTTTTAAGCCCATTCTTTCCTCCCTCCAGAACAATCGGGATCACCGGAAGATCCTGGTCATTGATGGAAAAGTCGCCTTTACCGGGGGTATCAACCTGGCAGATGAATATATCAATGCCATAGAACGGTTCGGCCATTGGAAAGACGCGGCCATCACGGTTTCAGGTAAGGCAGCCTGGGCTTTTACCCTGATTTTTCTGCACATGTGGAATCTGGAACGGAGCGGTGAGGAGGATTACCTGGTCTTATACCCCTGGAAGGAAGGGGCCTGTCAGGTTCCTGCTGATGGCTATGTACAGCCTTATGCGGATAGTCCTCTGGACGATGAAAATGTGGGGGAACATGTATATCTCCACATTATTAACAACGCTAAAACCTACGTCTATATTAATACCCCCTACCTGGTGGTGGATGATAATCTCCTTTCCGCGCTCACCTTAGCAGCCAAGAGCGGGGTTGACGTGCGGATCATCACCCCCCACCACTGGGATAAGAAGATTCTGGCCATTACTTCCCGTTCATATTACCGTCAACTAATTGCCGCGGGGGTCAAGATTTACGAATATGCTCATGGGTTCAACCACTCCAAGACTTTTGTGTCTGATGATCAGGTAGCTACGGTAGGTACTACGAACCTTGATTTCCGCAGCCTCTATCTCCATTTTGAATGTGGGGTGTGTATCTATGAAAGTCCGGCAGTGGCATCTATAAAACAGGATTTCCTTGAAACCCTTCCCAACTGCCATCAGATTACCTTAAACGACTGTGCACGAAACGCGTTCCAGCGGATCCTCCCGGATGTGCTGAGGCTCTTTGCACCGCTCATGTAGTATAACGTGAGTTTGATGAACTATGGCCCTCTATATCCCCCTGCCGAAAGGACAGACCGGATAGCGGCACTGGGGACAGGAGAGGCAAAGCCCTCCCGCCCCCATACCGGTAAAGTCCCGCCGGAAAAGGCGCAGGCCGGCGGCAATTTAACAGTAAGAAAAATTGGGCGCGGGCCAAAAATCGTCCTCCATGCCGCCGCCCCCCAGCGGGGTTAAGGGACGAAGTCCCAGCGAAGCCCTGCTACGGCACGACCACCGACACGAGCAAGAGCTTCCGCAAGACCTCTTGGAACTTTCGCAGGGGAATGACGCGAGAAGGGCTGTCAAACCATCGTGGGACCGTTGTCGGCAGCGGGATCCGGGGCTTGAGGGGTTTTCCGCTCCAGTTCCCTAATGCGGTAGGAAATAACGTCGGAAATTTCGCTTAAAACCTGTTCCTGAAAGCGCGCCAGCGTTCCGGCCTCCGGCGAAGGGTACGATTTCGTTGAAAAG
>JAISBK010000173.1 GCA_031266255.1 Treponema sp. | reverse complement strand
TTTCAAAGGTACCGTATGTACTCGAGGAGGCTTAAATACCACCACATAAGCCGGCGTTTCATCCAACACAAAAGGATTACCCATACGCTCACTATACTAAAAGAGTTTACCGTCGCCAATATTCAGGAGAAAACAGTACAAACACGGTCCATAGTTCCAGTCGTCCGGCAATCATCACCAAAGAGAAGATCCACTTGATATGATCAGGGAAAGCCCCGTAAGTACCGCAGGGCCCAATCACTCCGAAACCGACCCCAATGTTCCCGGTAACCGCGATGGCCGCGCTGAATGCCGAGTACAGTTCTATCCCGGAAGCCGCGGTTATCAGGGTCGTGGCGGCGATCACCATCAGGTAGAGAAACCCAAACCCCGCAACTCCGTAGACTACGTCCTTGCGGCCCACCTTCCGGTTAAGCTGTACGCTGAAAATGCCTTGAGGATATATAAGTCGCCGCAACTCATTACCGGTTTGCTTCCAGAGCACTACATGGCGTATCACCTTAACGCCTCCTGCGGTGGAACCGGAACAGCCCCCGATAAACATGAGGATGAACAGGGTTCCCTGGGCAAGGGAAGGCCAAGCTGCGTAATCAGTGATGGCCGTTCCAGTAGTGGAAAGGATTGAAGCTGCTTGATACACCCCATAACGGGCAGCCCTGCCTACTGAACCGTAGACCTGTACAAGGCTTAGGGTAATCAGTCCAGAAGCAATAATAAAAATCAGCACGTATGCCCGGGCTTCGGAGTTATGCCATAGATCCTTGAATGTACCTTTAAGTACCCTCACATAAAGGTTAAAATTAAGCCCTGCAAGGAGCATAAACACGGTAGAAATCAGATCGATGAAGGGTGAATCATAAAAACTAATTCCCTTGTTTTTCGTGCTCACGCCTCCGGTAGCCATAGTGGTGAAGGCGTGGCAGATTGCATCGAATCCGCTCATACCGCCAAGCAGGTAGAGGAGAAACAGGATCAGCGTAAGACCGCAGTAAACCAGCCAGAGGATCTTGGCTGTGGCCGTGATTTTGGGAGTAATCTTCTCCGTTTCAGGCCCCGGAGTTTCGGCTTTGATGAGTTGAAAACCCCCAACTCCCATAAGGGGCATGAGTGCCACGGTAAGCAGGATGATACCCATACCTCCAAACCAGTGCGTGGTACTCCGCCAAAAAAGGAGGGAGTAAGGAAGGCTCTCCACATCGGAAAAGGTGCTTGCCCCGGTAGTGGCGAAGCCGCAGGCACTCTCAAAAACCGCATCGGTGAAACTAATGCCCTCCCCGGCAAGGTAATAAGGAAGGGCTCCTAGGAGACTTATACCAATCCAGGAGAGAAAAACCAGGAAGAAACCATCCTGCGGACCAAAATGGAATCGTGTTTTTTTGTAAGCCCATAATGCAGGCAAAACGCACCCCAGGGTAATACCCAGGGGGACGGCAAAGGCCCGTATCAGTAGGAATTCACCTGAGACCAAGGCCATAACAAAAGCCGGAAGCATCATAGGGACGGCAATACCCAGGGTGAAGGCACTTATACGAAGGAGCATTAACCATTTCATATACTAACTAGTATAGTACAGTCTCGGTTAAAGGGAGCATAGGGTATGCTGCATGAGGGATATGCATGAACCGAGCGGTACTTGGTACTATAAAAAATCCGTGTATCCAGTCTATTATGGCTCCGGAGAGCATAGAGAGCATGATTGAATTAGTAGCTTTTTTAGGAAATCCCGGTAGGGAATATACACACAACAGACATAATATAGGACGTCTGCTTGTAGAAGCGCTTCCTTTTTCTTCAACCTTGGATTGGCAGCGGAAATACAAAGGATTGTACGCAAACATGGAGAGGAATACCTTGCTGGCATATCAAAAAGAGATGGAAATAGCTGCGCCGGTATCCCAGGCGGAAAAGCCTATTCCCCCTAAGATACATTTCTTGGCACCTGAAACCTATATGAATTTCTCGGGGGATTCGGTATATGCGGCAGCTTCGTTTTGCAAGATTCCCTTAGGGAATATCCTTGTAGTGCATGATGAGCTCGAGTTGCCCTTGGGAACTGCAGCATATAGGTTTTCCGGGGGATTGGGAGGACACAACGGACTCCGTTCTATGAAGGCTAATTTCGCAACCGGAGATTTTTGGCGGTTTCGTATCGGTATCGGCCGCCCCCCCCATACGGATGTAGCCGGCTGGGTACTTTCGGATTTTAGCCCTGATGAAAAAACGGTTCTTACCCGCGTCCTGGATTCCTGTGCCCAGGCACTGATGCATACGTTGGTATACGGACCAGAATCCATCCTGCCTGAATGGAACAAGAAGCAGCTCTAATAAGCCCCGTATATGCAGCACGTTTAGGGAAGGGCTTTTCTATGCCCTTCCCCCTGAATTTATTAAAGGCACATCAGCTTTTTTCGCTAATCATCCGCTGGAGTCGGGAACTCCCTACTTCGTCTAGGATTTTAGTTTCTTCTGCAAGCTGAACATGGCGGTATTCCTCTGCCCGATGTTCCCGCACTTTATCCAGAATTTTACGCTCCCGGGACGCTGCAAGATACACCTCTCGAGCCTCCTTGACCTTGCGTTCTGCTTGAGCAGCATCCTCTATAAGACGCTTTTTCGTGTTCTCAAGCCTTTGCATGTACCGGTCAAAGGCCACAATCTCCGCAATACCTCGACCGGGACTGCACTGTTCAACCCCAACCCTCATCCGTTCTGCTGCAAGATCCGCGATCCGGTGTTCAATCTGCGTAAGGGATCCAACCGCCCTGCCCAGTTCAATCTCACTCTCTTGCTCCTGGTATTCCCGGAGTACCAACACCTTCTGAAGGCCAAACTGAAACCGTCTCATCCCTTGAAACCGCCCCTAGCCTGCATTATTCCTGCATTTCCTCATCAGGTATCGTACTTCCAGAAATCCCTGCCATCATTTTGAGGGTCTCGGCAATCGTTGCTGTTTCATCTACCTCTTGGATGAGGAAGTCTTCGATAGCTCGGTGTTTCATGATCGCCTCATCAATCGCAGGATTTGAACCGGTATGATAGGCCCCCACATTGATGAGATCCTCGTTTTCCGCATAAACCGCCATGATCCGCCTGAGGGCCCCTGCGGCTTTATTACTCAGAGGCCCTGAAACTATGGGCGCAAGCCGAGAAACACTGGCAAGCACATCAATAGCTGGGTAATGATAAGCCTTGGCAAGGGATCGAGAGAGAACAATATGGCCGTCCAGGATTCCCCGTACTGTATCGGCTACTGGTTCGTCCATATCATCCCCGTCTACCAGAACCGTATAAAATCCGGTGATGGTTCCTTTTTCAGCCGTACCGCAGCGTTCCAGGAGCTTAGGCATCTGGTCAAACATACTGGGAGTGTAGCCCCTGGTCGCCGGAGGTTCTCCGATGGCGAGTCCTATTTCCCGTTGAGCCCGGGCAAACCGAGTAACCGAATCAAAGAGAAACATTACATCCAGGCCCTGATCCCGGAAGTATTCAGCCACTGCGGTAGCTACGTATGCTCCCCGTAGGCGAGCTAGGGGGGGCGAGTTTGAGGGGGTAACCACGATGACACTCCGGGCAAGCCCTTCAGGGCCGAGATCGTTCTCGATAAAATCATTCACTTCTCGCCCCCGCTCACCAATGAGGGCAACCACGTTGACATCCGCATTGGTATTCCGGGCGATCATCCCCAAAAGCGTTGATTTTCCCACCCCGGAGCCGGCAAAAATACCTAAGCGCTGCCCTCGACCTACTGCCAAAACCCCGTCAATGGCCCGTATCCCGGTACATATCCGCTGAGTTACCCGTTTTCGCTTGAGGGGATCCGGCGCCTGAGCCATAGCCGGATAATACTGTGCTGCTTTAATTCCCCCTTTGCCATCACAAGGCTTACCCTGGGAATCCAAAATCCGGCCCAGCAATGCCTTGGAAACCGGCACTTCCAGCGTACTGCCTGAGGCAACCACGCGGTTTCCCACCTCAATGCCGTTGGTTTCCTGATAGGCCATGAGTTGGACTATCTGGTCCCGGAGCCCTACCACCTCTGCCAGGATAACCCCAGGTCCCTTGGGGGCTTCAATACGACAGATTTCCCCAATAATCCCTACCGGACCTCGGCTTTCAATGAGCAAACCCTGGACTTTAGAAACATGACCCACATATTTGATGGTATCGACCCGTTCAGCAACTTCACGGTATTTGGTAATCAGCGTTTCCACAGGCACTAAATCCCTGCTTCTTCAAGTTGCGTCCTAGATTTGCCGGTAGTTTTGACCGGGGTCATTTCTAGAATCTTCGTTTCTAATTCCGCCAGTTGACTTGAGATTCGGGCATCAATATCACCAAACTCAGTTTCAATGATACACCCTCCCCGATCAACCGAAGAATCTTCCTGAACTTGAATACGTTGACCCCCTTCAAGGGTCTGAATAAAATCTTTGATATGTTCGGTACTCAACTGCAGATCTGCAATATTCACCCTAATGATGACATCCCCGCGACCCTTCACTTTCCGCAACGACTCTTTCACGTTGGCGATGACCACCTCTTGAGTCTGTTCGGAAATAAGCTTGACTACTTTCCGGGAGATGAGAAGTACCAAATCTACGATCTGCTGTTCTGTTTCAGTAAGAATGGCAGCCCGCTTATCTTGCGCCCGCTCAAGGACCGTTTGCGTTCTTTGAATAAGCCGCTCTACTTCGACCTGCCCTTCCTTAAACCCCGCTTCCCTGCCTAAACGTAAACCCTCTTCTTCCGCTTCTTTCCCGCGGGTCTCAATAGCACTCTTGGAAGCGGTCTCCATATCCTGGGACCTACGCCGACCTTCCGCAAGCATACGTTCAGCCGAGATTTTGGCATCCTTTTGCAGAGCCTGAGCTTGTTCCGTCCCCCGCTGTATTTCTTGAGCCGCAGCTTCTTGAGCTTCCTTAACCACCCGCTCGGCCTCTACTTTGGCGGATAAAATCATGGTATCTCGCTCTGCGATCCATTGACTCTTAAAAAGCTCTGCTTCCCGACGAATATCTTCTATGGTAGGACCGTCGTATGCTTCAAGCTCCAGGGTATCCACTGCCGCATCTTCTTGGGGGAGCGTCTCTACAACGGCAATAGGCGGGTCAATCAACAGTTTAGTATCATTGACAATAATCTCATGGGATCTAAAAACCGCTCGTGACATAGACCTTACCTCATGCACTGGTAAAAATTTACCGTAATCATGTCTGCAACTTGTCCACTTCTACAAATGCAAACCTATACAACATCATCGCCACCTTTACAAAAGAGAACCCAGCATCCAAATCCCACAGAAATCTTAGACCACGAGCTCGTCTTCCCCTGCCCGGGCAATGACGATCTCGCCGGTCTCTTCCAAACGCCGGATAATTGAAACAATCTTTTGTTGCGCCTCTTCCACGTCCTTTAAGCGAACCGGCCCCATATAATCCATATCTTCTTTGAGCATCCCTGCAGCACGCTTACTCATGTTCCTAAAGATCTTATCCTGCACCTCTGCATCCACTGACTTCAATGCTTTAGCTAACTCACCAGAATCCACTTCCCGCAAGATCTTTTGAATAGATTTATCATCAATCATGACAATATCTTCGAATACAAACATCCGCTTCTTTATCTCTTCGGCCAGTTCCGGATCATCCCCTTCTAAGGCTTCGATGATCTGTTTTTCCGACGTTCTATCCACCAAGTTGAGGATCTCCACGATACTTTCAACTCCTCCTGCAGCAGTGTAATCTTCACTGGACAGGGTGGACAGCTTCTTTTCTAGCACCCGTTCTACTTCCCGGAGCACTTCAGGGCTGGTTCGATCCATGGTGGCAATACGCCGAGCTACATCACTTTGCATCTCATGAGGAAGATTCTGGATAATCACCGAAGCCTTATTCGGCTCCAAATACGCAACGATAAGCGCGATAGTCTGGGGGTGTTCTTGTTGGATAAAGTTAAGCAGGTGTGCGGGATCCGTGCGGCGTATAAAATCAAAAGGCCGCACCTGCAAGCTCGAGGTAAGACGGTTGATGATATCCACCGCCTTCTGATTTCCCAAGGCTTTTTCCAAGAGTTCTCTGGCATAATCAATACCACCGGTGGTGATAAACTGATTTGCCATCATAAGTTCTTGAAACTCCTGTAAAATTGCATCTTTCTGTTCAGATTCTACGGTTTCGAGCCGGGCAATTTCAAAGGTCAGCGTTTCAATTTCATCTTCTCGCAAGTACTTAAAAATTTCAGAAGATACCTCAGCACCTATAGACACCAGGAAAATAGCAGCCTTCTGCCTACCGCTAATATCTTTCGAGTTCTTTTTCTTACCTGCTGCATCGGAACCCGATAATTTTGCCATTGCTTTATTCCTCCAAAAGCCAGGTTCTTAAAAGCTGTGCCACATCTTCAGGGTGGTTTTTAGCTACATCAGCAACATTTTCATGTAATTCCATACGAACTCGTTCTTCATTAGACATGGGGAGCTCCGAACTTTCCCGCTCTGCATCCATTAGCGCACTATCCCGCATCTCTTGTTCCCGCTTAGTACGCTCTGCCTCTTCCATGATCCGTTTCCGCTCGAGCCGCCGTGCCACTATCCGGAAGACGATAAATCCGATGAGCAGTAAGGCAAGGCCCCCAAGGGCTATCAGGATGATTGATTGTAACTGTTTCTGCTTAAAAAAAGCCGAGTCTTCATCGGCAAATTCCTTAATTCTATCAAACCCGATATTGTGTACGGTTACTGAATCTCCCCGTGCCGCGTTATACCCTATGGCATTCTGAATCAAGGTTTGGGTTGCCCGCAGATCCCCTGCGGACATAGGAGCATATTCCCGTTCAATGGAACCATCAGGACGTAGTACGGGATTTCGTTTCTCATCATACTTTATGTGCCAGGTTCCATCAATATTAACCGAAACCGTAACCCGGTCTATAGTGGGACTCCGTTCTTCCTGAATAGAACGTTTATTGATTTCTTCATTATCCACCAAGGTTTCCTGGGTAACTTCCCCGTAGAGATTTGACATATCCCGAAAGGCCGGAGCAGTCTGGCCCTCCACCCCTGAAGGACCTTCCGGGGTAAACCCGGTACCCTTCCAGATAGTACTGGATGTGGTTTTAGACCGGGTAACCGAAGGAACAATCTGAGAATCATCATAAGAAGACCCAGGAGTCCGGGGTCTTATGGTAACCGGAAAAATTTCTTCGGTATTGATAGCCTTTTTAGACAGATCCATATCGATTTTAATATTAAGATCCCGCACTCGATCAGAGGTAAACGTATCCTGAAGGGATTTAAGGATAACTGCCCGGTACTGGGCTTCCAGGGTTCGGATCATCCGGTTGCCCCGCTCAATAAGGCTCAATCGATCCGATTCAGCCTGACCAGTAAAATCGTTGAGTACGATCCCATTCTGATCGGTGATGACGATGGTATCATCTTGAAGACCTGCTACCGCAAATTTGAGCAGCTTCTGAATCCCTTCGATTTTTTTACGGTTTTGGGTAATATCACTCCCCAAACGAGGAGTAATGATAACACTTGCCGTTACCGGATTCTGCTCTGAGGCAAACAAGGCCCGTTCAGGGGTCACCAAGGTAACATTAGCATTATCCACATCGTCCAAGGCGCGTATATGCTCAGTAACCATCTGGGTAATAGCCCGTTGGAGGTTCACGTTACGTTCAAAATCAGTGATGGTCCAGCGCTCCCGGTCAAACAGTTCCCAGGGACTCGTCCCCGAAGGGATAAGATCTTCTCGAACTAGGATAGCCCGCATACGCCGGGCAGTGGCGTCATCAGGTACCATAATGACCCCTGTAGAAGATACCGATGTCTTAACCCCTTCCTCGTTTATACGGGTGAGGATCCGGTTCCTAATCCCTTCATCCAAGACCGGGGCATCAATGACTGGAACCATAGTAGGCGCCGCAGATACAGAAAATAGAGCAATAATCCCGGCAAGAGCTGCTACACAAATCCCCACCAGTATGAGTTTCTGTAGTAATGACCACTTACCCCAGAGTTTCTGTATCTGTCCTACAATTTTCTTGATCCATTCACCCATATCCCCCCCAGCATATTTTTTCTTTATTTTTTCTGTTTTTCTTTATAATGTACCTCATGGTACCACCGCCCCGCCTTCTCTTCCAGGAACATGAATTAAGACGGCACGTTACCATAAGCGCTTGTAACCGTATCTTATCTTTATCGTGTATTAATAAGATCTTTCCACCCTTGAACTAAACGGTTTAACACGGTCCTGGAAATATTTAAAGACATAGAAGCCTTTGCCTGGGCAATGGTGATATCATGCACATCCACCGAACCAGGTTCCGTAATAGCACGTTGTATCAGATCACTCGCCTGCTGCTGATCCCCTGAAACCCTATCCAAAGCACGAAGCATCGCATCTTCAAAACTCCCTGAACGAAGAGTCGATTCCGCACCGATTGTATCACCCAAGGACGCTAAGGCCCTTCCCGGTGAATCACCCGATACCGGAACTAAATGCTTAGGATGAGTTACCTGCAAAGGGATCTTATCAATCGCTATCAATTGAGGCACTCCAATAGTCATCAACTACCTCCCACCTATGTCCAAAGCCCGCTGAAACATGGATTTAGAACCCTCAATAATAGAAGCATTCGCTTCATAGGCACGGGATGCAGCGATCATATCAACCATTTCAGTAACCATATCTACATTCGGCATCTCCACATACCCTTCCTGGGGCCCCGATGTAATGGCATCAGGATGGGTTGGATCATACACCAGCCTGTTTTTAGTAACCGTATCTTTTTGTATCTCGACTACCCGCACCCCTTTACCAGGACCATTGTCCATCATATCGGGGAGAAAGGGAGAACGCCAGTAAGGACCCTCGGTCTTGGGTCGCAAGACGACCCGACTCCGCCGATACGGCCCCCCTTCAGCAGTACGGGTGGTGGAAGCATTGGCAATATTATCGGCAATCACATCAGAAATAAGCCGCTGGGCACTCATACCGGTGGAAGCTATGTTTATTGAATTAAAAATTCCCATACCAATCTTACCTTAATACCATATTAACTTGACTAAACTCAAAAGACTCTCCCTGGGCCAATAGGGTGTATAACAGCTGGTTTTCTAAAGCCCGCATGATCTCTTGTTCCGGATCCACATTATTGCCGTTGTTTTTAGAGGTACTTACATAATCAAGAACCCGCCGAGGCTGCACATCCCGGTAATCTCGTTGCTGCCAATTACTTATATGTCGAGGATCGGTTTTGGTTAATTCCAAACCAGGCCGCTGTTTTTCAGTGTCTATTGCCCGTTTCAGCTCACTTTCAAAGGTGAGGTCCGACCGTTTAAACCCCGGAACCATAGCATTAGCTAGATTATTGGCAAGCACATCCCGGCGTATAAGACTCACATCCATGGCACGGTGCGCCATGTCTATGGTTCGAGAAAAATTATTTTCAATACCCATTTCTAGCCTCCCTGTATAGTATCGGCACTTTTTGTATGTAAAGTTAGCAGTATAATATAAGGTTCCTTATCTGTTCCCAGATTCCCCTGCGTTGCCCAGCCCAGAGGTATCACAAAATATACCGGCCTAAATCATGATCCATCACTAAATCGGTGAGCTTCTCGTTTACATAAGCTTCGGTAATGGTTATCTTCGTCGGTGCAATATCCGGGGCCTCGAAGGAGAGTTCCTCTAAGAGGGCTTCCATGATGGTATGGAGCCGCCGGGCACCGATGTTTTCCAGCCGGGAATTGACCTCTGCAGCCAAAGCTGCAAGGCGCTCCACCGCATCGGGGGTAAAATCAATATCCACCTGTTCGGTCGCCAAGAGATCGGTGTACTGTTTGGTCAGCGCGTTTTTTGGTTCAGTCAATATCCGAAGGAAATCCTCCTTTCCCAAAGAATCCAACTCAACCCGCAGGGGAAAGCGGCCTTGGAGTTCAGGAATCAGATCCGAAGGCTTGCTGACATTAAAAGCCCCGGCAGCCACAAAAAGAATATGATCCGTATTAACCGGCCCCCACTTGGTATTCACCGTGGCTCCTTCCACAATGGGCAGGATATCCCGCTGTACCCCTTCCCGAGATACATCAGGTCCGCCACCGCCCCGTTCACCCTTGACCGCGATCTTGTCAATCTCATCAATAAAAACGATCCCCGTCTCTTCCACCCGTTGCCTGGCTTCATCGCTCACCCGGTCCCGGTCGATGAGTTTTTCTGATTCTTCTGCCTTGAGAATCTCTCTAGCCCGGCTTACGGTGAGCAATTTCTTCTTTTTACCTCCTCCAAAAAAGCCGGCGATCCCTGAAAGACTGGACTCCAGATCTTCTAAGCCCCCGCCCATCATCTCAAAAGCCGGAAACTGGGGATTTTGGGTAACCGTAATTTCCACTATCTTATCTTCAAGTTTACCTTCCCGGAGCATAGTCCTGAATTTCTCTCTCGTAGAGGCATCTTTTCCTGATGCCCCTTCCTCTGAGCCAGGATCTTCAGGAACTGCATCTTTTGCTTCCTGGTCTTCCACCTCTTCCTGTCCAGTCCCTGCATCGTCCGTGTTCCGAAAGATCGAGGGTATCCCCACCTGGATGGCCGCGCCCATGAGGGAAGGCCCTGTTCCGCCATTAGTATCCGGGTTAATAGAAAAGGTTCCCACAGGCCTGACCACAGGCCGTGGCTGAGTTTTAGGCTCTTTTCGCTTTTTACCGGTTCCAGGCAACAGGAGATCTAACAACGCTTCTTCAGCCCGTTTTTCTGCTTCTACGGTAACCGACTCCTGCATCTCCTGTTTCACCATCTGAATCCCTGCAGCCATAAGATCCCGGATCATAGATTCTACATCTCGGCCCACATAACCGACCTCAGTGTACTTGGTAGCCTCTACCTTGATGAAGGGGGAACCTGCTAATTTAGCAAGCCGCCGGGCAATCTCAGTTTTACCGACCCCAGTAGGACCAATCATAAGGATGTTCTTAGGGGCAATGTCTTCCCGCATATCGCTTTCCAGTTTAAGCCTGCGGATCCGGTTTCGTAATGCCACCGCCACCGCCCGTTTAGCCTTTTTCTGCCCTACAATGTACTTATCCAACTCAGCGACAATCTCCCGTGGGGTAAGCCGATCCAGATTTTTTTCATTTTTCTTGACAAACAGGTCATTTTTCTTACCGGTATGTTGACTGCTCATATAGTTCTCCTCATTACGCTAACTCCTCCACGGTAATATGTCCATTAGTATAGATACAGATAGTCCCTGCAATAGCAAGACTCTTTTCAGCGATCTCCGCAGCAGAAAAGGAACTGCCTTCCAGGTATGCCAGAGCCGCAGCATAAGCATAGTTGCCCCCGGATCCTATGGCCAGGGCATCTTCCGCAGGCTCAATCACATCCCCGGTACCTGATATAAGCAGGATCTGGCGGAGATCCGCCACCAGGAGCAGGGCTTCAAGTCGCCTGAGGGACCTATCGGTACGCCAGTCCTTGGCCAGTTCCACTGCTGCCCGGGCAAGGTCACAGGAATATTCTTTGAGTTTAGTCTCAAATCGGTCAAAAAGGGTGAATGCATCTGCAGTGGCTCCGGCAAACCCACAGAGTACCTTACCGTCCATGAGCCGCCGTACCTTACGGGCGTTATTTTTCATCACGGTCTCACCCATAGTCACCTGCCCGTCTCCAGCCATAGCCACCTTGCCACCCTTGCGCACTACCAGTACCGTGGTACTTCGAATCTTGTTAGTGTTCTTCATTATATTCCTTTTCCTTCATTGTATTGTACCCCCTGTTGTACTTCCCGTTAGACCCTCCTTTGTACCGTCAGCAGAAGTTCCTTGGTTAGTACTCCCTTCTCCTGGTTTTTTGCCCCCATGGGGATGGGCCTTAGCATAAACCGCTTTTAAGCGCTCCATGTTCACATGGGTATACCGTTGGGTAGTGGCGATACTCTCATGGCCTAACAGGGCTTGCACCACCCGAACATCACAACCAGCATTTACCAAGTGGGCTGCAAAGCTATGCCGCAACGAATGGGGATGCACCTGCTTCTGTAATCCGGATCGCTGGGTATACTGACCGATGATCCACCGCACGCCGCTCACTGATATGCCCTCCCCTTTCTGGTTGATGAAGAGCTGGTTCGTCGGTACACGCTGGTTGATCTTTTCACGCCGTGCGGGCAGATACGCTTCCAGGGCTTCTGCCGCTTCATCGGAAAAAAATACGTATCGTTCCTTATCCCCTTTGCCAATAACCCGGGCACTCCTCAAATCTCCCTCCACCGCCTGCACTGCAAGAGAAACCACTTCTGAAATCCGCAGGCCCCCGGAATACATGGTTAAAATCAGCGCCGTATCCCGCAATGGCCACAAGATATGGCTATACTCAGGGAGGGCTGCAAAAACGGCCATCTCTTCAACCCAGAGAAAAACCGGTAAGGTTTTCGGGGTCTTCCGGGACGGTAACACACCCGCAGGATTATCTTTCCGATACCCAAGCCGAACCAGCCACCGGTAAAATCCCCGAATAGAAGCCAGTGCCCGGTTTACCGTTACCGCTGCCTTATCCTCAGCGCTTATGTCCACGAGGAAGCGCTGTACATCCTGGGAAGCCGCAACTTCGGCAGCGATTCCCTGTTTTTTACAATACACCACAAAACGGGCTATGTCCAAGCGGTATGCCTCCAGGGTACGCTCTGCCATGCCCCGAACCGAACAGAGGTAGGAAAGGTATTCCTCTATTAAAGGGGATAAATCCTGCCTCTGTGCAGGTATCCGCTTATTCGGCATGATCCTGCCCATCGGTTTCTGCCCTATCTTCACGGACTGATTCGTCCTTCAAATCATCACTTGAATGAAGATAATCACAAGCCGGGTTAATACAAGCCTTGTGGGAACCATGCTTCTTGTCGTATTTTTCTACCATGAATTGTCCACATTGAGGACAGTTTTGATTGATCGGCTTAAAATGGCTGATAAAATCGCACTCAGGATAATTGGTACACCCATAGAATTCCTTGCCTCGTTTTTTGGTCTTACGGGCCACAATATCACCGCCACAACGAGGACAGGTTGCCAAGGGTACGGATTTGGTATGCCGACATGCGGGAAAACCTGTACACGCGAGAAAAAACCCGAAGCGGCCCAGCTTCTTCACCATGGGCTTCCCGCAGGCATCACAGAGCTGATCGCTTGGTTCGTCCAGCGTACCTTTAAAGGATTCCAGGGTTTTCCCTACCTCTTCAACCCTATCCTTAAAAGGGCCATAAAATTCCTGGATCATGTCGGACCAGCGAAGCTGCTGTTCCTCCACCGCATCAAGTTTGTTTTCCATAGCCGCGGTGAAGGCAGTATTCACCACCTCGGGAAAATATTCCACCAGCATAGCACAGATGAGCCTTCCCAAGATCGTGGGAATCAGTTGCTTGTTCGACCGGGTTACATAATACCGATCCAGCAATACCGAGATGGTAGGCGCATAGGTAGAGGGCCGTCCTATACCCTTTTCTTCCAAGGTCTTCACTATGGAGGCGTCGGTATACCGGGCTGGTCCCTGGGTAAAGTGCTGTTCAGGGTAGAAGGCATCCACGAGTACCGGATCTCCAATCTTAAGGGAAGGATACCCATACCCCCGTTCTTCCTTTGAAGGCAGGAGCTTCATTACCGTATAAAATCCCTTAGTAATGATCGTGGTTCCCGATATCCTAAATATCCCTGCTCCTGCCTGAATGTCGGTACTGACCGTCCTGGTCTTAGCCGCCTTCATCTGGCTTGCCACGAAGCGTTCCCAAATAAGGGTATAAAGCCTGAGTTGATCCCGGGATAAAGACTCCTTTACCTTTTCAGGGGTGTACCGTACATAGGTGGGCCTGATGGCTTCATGGGCATCCTGAGCCTTTTTTCCCAAGATATATTCTACCGCCTGCTCCGGAAGCTCCTGAGGGTACTGTTCCTGGATCCACCCCCGAACTTCCTCCAAAGCGATCTGGGAGATCCGCACCGAGTCGGTACGCATGTAGGTGATAAGCCCCACCCGGGAAGCGCCGATGTTCACCCCTTCATAGAGCTGTTGGGCCACCTGCATGGTCTTTTTGCTGGTAAAACCCAGACGGTTCGCGGCGATCTGCTGCAACTGAGATGTAGTAAAGGGGGGCTTGGGCCGCACCGTTTTATCGATCTCTCGAATATCCGAGACCCTGCACGCTGCTCCAGTGATCTTATCGAGGATCTCCTTGACTGCCGCTTTGCTCTTCAAATCAACCTTATTCCCCTGCCACAGCACCAGTTGCGCGGTAAATTTGGACTTCCCCACCATAAAATCCGCTTCCAACGTCCAGTACTCTTCAGGGATAAAGGACTCAAGTTCCTTTTCCCGTTCACAGATGAGCCGTAAAGCCACTGACTGCACTCGACCTGCGGAAAGGCCGTTTTTCACCTTCTTCCATAACAACGGGGAAAGGTTATACCCCACTAAGCGATCCAAGACCCGCCGGGCCTTCTGAGCGTTTACCTTGGCTTCATCAATCAAACCAGGATGAGCCACCGCATCCTTAATCGCCACCGGGGTAATCTCATTGAAGGCAATCCGCTGAATAAGAACAGTATGGGCTTTAGCTATGAGGGCATTATGCAAATGCCACGCAATGGCCTCCCCTTCACGGTCATTATCGCTTGCTAAGAGTACCATATCTGCCTTCTTAGCATCCTTCTCGAGATCCTTCAATATCTTTGCTCTTCCCCGAACCGTGATGTATTCAGGCTCAAAATCATGGGATACATCAATAGCTAAACGGGATTTGGGAAGATCAATGAGATGCCCCATGGATGCTTTGACCGTATAAGATGCACCCAAATACTTTTCAATGGTCTTTGCCTTGGCAGGAGATTCCACAATTACGAGAATCTTTTTATTTTTTTTCGGCTTTTCCTTTTTTTTCTTATCGATACTCTTTTCTATTTTTTTAGCTGCATCGGCCGTACCTTTTTTATCTTTTTTACGTTTAAGCGCGTTTTTTTCCTGGGCGGTTTTATCAATTACCAGGGGATCAATCGTCTGGGAAAAAATCGCTGTTTCGATTTCTACAGCCATCTGCCTCACCAATCCTCACCAGTCATATTTAAAGAACGGGCAAGGGAGGATGCTAACGCTGAAACACTGAATTCCTCTTCAGCACCACCAGGATCGCTCCGCGTTCTTGGTGCTTCTTTCGGGGTAATACCCCATTCTTTGAGAATATCCCCCGCGTTAGCGATCACCGGCGCCCCTTCTGCGGCGAGCTTCCGGGTTCCTGCTCCTTGGGGAGCGGCAAGCCCTGCAGAAGCTACCCAGAGATCCCTCCCTTGCTCCAGAGCAAAACGGGCAGTGATGAGTGCGCCTGAGGATTCCGGGGCCTCTACAATCACGGTTCCCCGGGCAAGGGCAGAGATAATCCGGTTCCGGGCCGGGAAATGCCATTTTCGCGGGCTGGTTCCTGGAGGATATTCGCTGAGCAATGCCCCTCCCTGTTCAATGATACGCCGAGCAAGAAGCCGGTTTCCCGCGGGATACACCTCATCTAGGCCGGAACCCAAAACCGCAATGGTGGGTGCGCCTCCATCACTATTCCCCCGATGGGCCATCGCATCAATACCTATGGCAAGCCCGGCAATCACGGGAATTCCTTCATAAGCCAGGGTCTTGGCAATATCGTATGCCTGGGTCAAAGCCCCTGCAGAAGGATGCCTGGTTCCTACTATGCCGACTATGGGCAACTCAGGATTAGGGAGCTTGCCTCGATAGAACAGAATCGCCGGTGGGTCATAGATCTCCCGGAGCAACGGTGGATACTGGGGACTCACATAGGAAACATAGCTAATACCCCGCATCCGGGCTACCATTGCATCCTGTTCTGCCTGGGCGTGCAACGCATCCAGGTTCCATGGATAATGCAAAGATCGGCCCACCAATCCTTCCATGGCTCGTTTTGAAAGTCCCCATAAATCAGCTTCCTGGTTACAGTGGGTACATATCCGTACCCGTTCACCAGGAGTAAGTCGGGGAATTCGTCCTATGATTAAATCGACTAAACCCCGATCAGCCATAGAGTAACCCTAACACCACCGCTTTATTCTGTTCCGCATCTGAGCGCTTCTTTGGATCCTTGGTTAGCTTCAGGATTCGATCATAGAGATCTACTGCACCTTCATACCGGCTGGTCATATAATAGGCCCGCGCCAAGATAAACATACCGTCAACCTCATTTTTCGCCAACTCAACGTACCGTTCCAAATGGGGAATGGCTTCTTCAGGACGGTCAAGCTCGAACACATACAAAACCCCCACGCCATACCGAGGCCGAGCATACCTTTCGTCCAACTCAATAGCCCGCAGAAAGGCTTTCTCAGCGAGTTCAAAATAGCGCATCCGTAGGTTGTCTCCCCCACCCGTCTCTGAACTGCCATAGGAAGATTTCGCCACAATCCCCGCAGAAACTCCTCGCAGGTAATGGGGGGTCGGCTCTGCCGGAGTATAATAAATCGCCCGTTCCAACGCATCCAAGGCCTCGCTATGAAGGCCTCTGTCCTGTAATCGAGTAGCCAAAATTTTCCAGTATACTCCGGTCTGGGCCCCATCTTTCACCTGCTGTTCAATCTTCGCTTCATAGAGGGCTATGACCTCCCGCAGCCCTTGGATAGTCGTCGGAGGCCCTCCCCCACGCGGCCCCAGTTCGGCAATCCGAGTCGCTAAGGTATCCCTGAACCGGTACTTCCGGTAGGCATAGATACCTAACACCAAGGCACCTATTACCAGAATCACCACCATACCGATGACCGTGTCTTTTTTAATCTTCATCTTTAACCTTCATCAGGACTGTACTCTCAGGATTAGTTCGATACCTGTCATCTGCCCATAACTTTGGCATGTAGTGCCGATGCTGCTCCTTGAGAAGGGACCTATCCACATGGGTATAGATTTGGGTCGTGGTCAAATCCGCATGCCCTAAGAGTTCCTGTACCGACCGGAGATCCGCCCCTCCAGCCAATAAAGCAGTGGCAAAGGTATGCCGTAAGGCGTGAAGCTTGGAACTCACGTCCACCGGGGCGGTGATCTGGGCATAGGACTTCCACATCCCTTTCCGGGAAAGCCTCCTGCCGACTCGATTGATAAACAAGGCTAAACTCTGCTGGGAACCGGCAAGCTGAGGCCGGGCTTCGGCCAAGTACCGTTTCAGCCAGGATGCCGCTTCTTCTCCAAAAATGGCGAACCGTTCCTGGTTTCCTTTTCCCCGGACGATCATCAATCCTTCAGAAAATCTAATATCCCGTACATTCAAGGAAACCGTCTCTGAAACCCGTAACCCTGCAGAATACATAAGCTCATAGAGCGCCCGATTCCGTAATCCCCAGGGGGTACTGGTATCAATCAGTCCCAACACCTGATCCACCGATTCCCGGGTAAGTACCGGAGGCAGCCGGATCCCTTGACGAGGAGCTTCCAAGATATCCGCCGGGTTATCGCATCTGATACCCTCATCTATAATAAAACGAAAAAAAGAACGAAGCACTGCTATAACTTTAGCGGTGGTTCGAGCATTGATGTGGTCTTTGGTACGCCGTTGTTCCAGGTATCGAACCAGGGACCGGGTATCGGCAGTTTCAAGGCATACTTGAGTTCCGGTAAGCCAGTCTAAAAACAGACGGATCTCTCCCCTATAGGTTGCAACCGTAAGGGGCGCCCGGTGTTCTCCCTTACTAAGCCGGACATAATACTGATCCAAGAAATCCTGCCACGGTACCACCTCTATGCTTCCTTCCCTGCCCCGGTTATGGAGGCATCTCTACGAAGATTGTACTTCCGATCCCGGATTACCGTGGGAACCTCCAGATCATCCTCCTGATAATTATTCCGAGGGGAAATAAATTCCGTCCGTTTGGTCCGCTCCCGGATCTTTTCCCATTCATTAATATCAATGAAATCACTCTCAGCTTGCTTAACCGGTTCTCGAACCGGCCCTTTTTGGGGAGCCTTTACGGTTTCAGTTTGAAACCCGGTGGCAATAACCGTTACCCGTAGCCTATCCTCAAGTGCAGTATCAAGGGTAGAGCCCACGATAATGACCGCTTCCGGATCTGCCTTGGCTGTAATAAGATTGACCACTTCCTGAAATTCAACCAGAGAAAAGTCCTCACTACCGGAAACATTCACGAGAATCCGGGTAGCTCCTTCAATAGCAGTATCTTCCAAGAGAGGATTGTCCACTGCTGAAGAAGCTGCTTCAGAGGCCCGGTTATCCCCGGTACCATAACCGATACCCATAAGGGCGTCTCCCTGACCTTGAATAATCGCTTCTACATCTGCAAAATCAATATTAATCAGCCCGGTTTGATTCACCAGATCCGAGATTCCCTGTACCCCTTGGCGCAGTACATCATCAGCCTTGAGGAAGGCCTCGGTGATGGGAGTCCGCCGTTCCACAATGTTAAGGAGATGCTGATTGGGGATGATGATGAGGGTATCTACCGCCTCCCGCAGTTTGACGATCCCTGCCTCAGCAAGACGCATCCTGAAACGCCCCTCAAACTCAAAGGGCTTGGTCACCACCCCTACAGTAAGGGCACCGCACTCCTTGGCTATTTGAGCGATCACCGGCGCAGATCCGGTTCCCGTTCCGCCCCCCATACCGGCAGTAACGAACACCATATTGGCCCCCTTGAGGGCTTCTGCGATCATTTCCCGGTCGTCATTGGCCGCCTTTTCACCGATCTCAGGTTTTCCCCCTGCACCTCGGCCTCCGGTAAATTTTGCGCCGATTTGCAGTTTTTTATTCGCCTTACATTTATTCAGATCCTGCACATCCGTATTGACCGCGATAAATTCCACCCCCTGTAAACCGCAACTAATCATGCGGTTTACCGCGTTGGATCCGCCTCCACCGGTACCGATAACCTTGATAATCGCCGGACTCGGGTTTACCAGTTTTTCATCATGCACTTCAATATTCATAAAATTCATATATTCCTCCCAAATCAGTACTTTGATTTTTTTTACTATATCTGTAATTAGTGTACGACATCTAGGCGCGAATATCCCTAGTAAAACCCCTAATCCATAAAAATAAAAGTCAGAAAATCTTAAAAAATTTCATTTTTAAACCACTCAATGATTTGACGCACCTTAGTTGGTCGTCCTTTTTCCCGGCCGTGTTTTTCTACTCCCCGCTCAGGGGCATTCCTTCGTTCCCGCTCATCCCCTTCCAACACCAAGCCTACAGCCGTAGCATATATGGGACTCCGGTATTCCTCCACAAGTCCACCTACCGGAAGAGGGCTTCCTACCCTGACCGGCAGCTTAAAGATGTAGGAAGCCAATTCTGCTGCGCCTAAGAGCTGCGCTCCCCCGCCAGTCAAGACAATACCCCCTCCCAGAGGTCTTGAAAGGGCAAGCTTATCCAGTTTTTCCTTTACCATCTTGAAAATCTCTTCCATTCGAGGACGGATGATCGCCAATATCTGGGATTTCGGTATGGGCATCGGGGGTCTCCCGCCAACTCCCGGTACAATCACCTCTTCCTCCTCCTCAAACAAACCTTCCCAACAGCACCCCGTATCAATCTTAATCCGCTCGGCAGTCTCAAAAGAGATATTCTTCACCTTCGATATATCACTGGTGATCATGCCACCCCCTGCAGGAATGGTCACATTTGAATAGGGAGCTCCATCAGCATATACCAACACATCCGTGGTTCCTCCCCCCAGGTCAAGCAAGGCCACCCCAATCTCTTTTTCTTCTAGGGTCAGTACGGATCTACTTGCCGCCAAAGATTGGAGGATAAGATCATTTACAATGAACCCCGCCCGGTTTACACACTTTATCAAATTCTGGGCGCTCGTAACCGAACAGGTAATGATATGCACTTCTGCCTCGAGACGCACCCCAATCATGTCCAAAGGATCCCGAATACCCCGCTGATCATCCACGATATAGCTCTGAGGAATCACCTCAAGTACCTGTCGATCCATAGGAATAACCACAGCCCGAGCCGCTTCCAGGACCCGATTAATATCCTCTTGCCCAATCTCCCGGGTTTCCCGGACTTTTCCGGTAACCGCCACAACCCCCCGGGAATTGATCCCGTCGATATGGTTGCCCCCTATTCCGGTCCAGCATACATCTACTTCCCGGCCACTCATCATTTCCGCTGCTTCAATGGCGGTAGCCACCGACCGAAGGGTAGCCTCAATATTGACTACTACCCCTTTTCGCAGTCCTGTGGATGGACACAACCCCACACCGGTAATTTCGAGAATTCCATGATCATTACGCTCGCCAATCACGGCGCAGACCTTAGTCGTACCTATATCGAGGCCGACCACTAATCCATCATTAGCCAGAAGATGCCTCCTTTACCGTATAGGATGCCGTACCGGTCCTAAAATCGATCTCTTCAATCTTCGCGCCCCTTGAAACACACACATCCACTACTAACAATACGTAGCGAAGCATATTTTCATTTAATTCCGATCCCAGTCGAATCCGTACAGGATTATGAACAGGATAGAGGATAACATCATAACTGTCAAAGGCCTTTCGGTTTACCCCGATCTCAGAAATAGCCGCCAACAGCTCAGGAGCAACAAGCTGTATTCGGGCAAGATTGGCCAACAAAGTTCTTGACATGAACGGAAGCTGCATCCCTAAAAAGGGTTGTTCCGTGATTAACCCCGTTATAATCGGTATGGATAGAGCAGGATCAGTTCCTGAAGTTTCATGGCCGATCTTAAAGACCACCCCCCGGTTATCGAAAAAAACTGGACATACCTTATCGTTTATCGTCACAAAGGACAAAGCCACCGCCTTACGACCCTCAAGGACTATCCGTACCGAATTGGGGAACCCTTTAATCACCTTAGCAGACGCTACCACCAAGAGGGCCTCTAAATGCGCTTCCGCGCTCCGAGAATTCACCGATACATAGGAGGAACGCCTTGTGATCCCCGCTTGTTTAAGCACCATCCCCGTATCCAATTCCGGCATTCCCGTAACTTCCACCCGAGACAAGGGCATACAAGGATTAACCACCAAAAGGAGTATCAATTCCCCTCCAATGAGGGCTACAATAACAATGATGATCCACTTCAGGGCCTTTTCTATGAGGGAGGAACCTGCCGATTCACTCACTCCTGTTTCTATATCATCGGATAAGAACTCAGGGGATAATATATCTTCGGTAAAAATATTATCATCGGCCATGGGACACCTCAGGGCCAGATGCATACCAGCTTTCTGGCTTAGCCGTGTATTTCGTGGCCGAAGGGCCAAAAGATTTTGATGGTTCCCGGGACCTGGAAATATTGACGATGATCCCTGCCCCAATCAAGGTAGTCACCAACGATGAACCTCCGGCAGAAAAAAACGGCAAAGGAATCCCGGTTGCAGGGACTGAACCGGACACCACCGCAATGTTTGCAAGCACTTGGGACACGATCATGGTAACCAAGCCAAAAGCTAAAAGCCGCCGGTAGGTTCCTTGGGCCCGCATAGCCACCAAGTATCCTCGGGCGGCAAAGACCCCAAAGAGCAGAATAAAAAACAAAACCCCTAAAAAACCCATTTCCTCAGCAAACGAGGAAAAAATAAAATCCGACTGAATTTCAGGTACCCCGGCAAACTTCCGTATCCCATGACCCACCCCTTTACCCCAAAATCCGCCAGATGCAATGGTGCTAATAGAAGCTCGGACCTGGTACCCTGCCCCATGAGGTTCCCAGCTTGGATTAAGATAACTAATAATCCGTCTGAACCGGTGTTCCTTGGTCAATATCAACAACAGGGCAAAGGGTACAAACATGAACAAACCGCTGAGGAAGTAGCGGTACTTTACCCCTGCCAGATAAAAAACCAGTACCGCATTTATGGCCACAAATGCCGCAGTGGAAAAGTTATTTTGACAAGAAATCAATATAATGAACACAACAGTAATACACGCAGGCGGCAAGATACCCTTGGTTAAGGAATGAATTTGCTCCTGTTTCTTATCAAAAATATGGGCCAAATACAAAGGCAAGACTAGCTTGACTAGTTCTGAAGGCTGAAAGGTCTCGGAACCAATGCGGAACCACCGGGAAGCGCCGTTTTTTGTTACTCCCACCACCGGCAGCAGGGGAAGGATACAGAGCAGAATCGTTCCCAGTACCATAAGCACCGGCAAGCGATAGCCCCGCACCCAATCCAGATTAATGCGGGAACTCACCAGGAACAGCACCATCCCTGCCCCCAAAAAGAAGAGCTGTCGGGATATTAAGTAAAGCCCATCTTCAAAAAACCGTTCTGCATACACGTAAGAGGAAGAATAAAGGGTTACCATCCCCAAACCGGTAAGGAGGAAAATACTGGCAATCAAAATATGATCTGCATGGACCCGGCGTCCTGTTTTTTCAACATTAAAATGATACATGCTGTCTATCCTTTACTCCCCTGCACTTGTTTTTTTATTGAATCTTCAATGTTGACAATGCAATGATAGCAAATAGTCCTCCCAAAATCCAAAAACGGATAACCACCTTGGTTTCTACCCACCCGGATAATTCAAAATGATGGTGCAGCGGAGCCATCTTAAATATTCGCTTCTTTCTCACTTTATACGAAATTACCTGAATGATTACCGAGGCAATTTCCAAGACAAAGACCCCTCCAATAATCAGAATCAGGATCTCCTTCTTAATAATCAAAGAAACCACCGCGATAACTCCTCCCAGGGGTAGACTCCCCACATCCCCCATAAACACATCCGCAGGATGGGCATTGAACCAAAGAAACCCGATACAGGCTCCAACCGCGGCGAGACAGAAAACGGTCAATTCCCCTCCCCCGGTAATATAGGGTATCCCCAGATAAGAGGAATAATCCGCCCTTCCTGAAAGATAGGTAAGAATCCCTAAGGTAATAAATACCAGAATAAGGAGACCTGCTGCAAGCCCATCAAGACCATCAGAAAAATTCACTGCATTGGATTCTCCCACAATAAGGAGTACCCCAAAGGGTATCCATAGTACCCCCATATCAACCACAGGATTCTTGAAAAAGGGGATATACAGAGCGGTGATCCCTTCCTCCTCTGAAAAATACAGAAAGAGCACCACCCCAATGGCTACCGTAAACTGACCTACCAGTTTTGCCCAAGCAGGTAAACCTGCGGAGTTGTGCTGCCGAACCTTGAGGAAATCATCCATAAAACCAATGCCTCCCAAGGCAACCAATGCGCCGCAGGTGATCCATACCTTGGTATTGTTCCAATCCTGCCACAAAAGCATGGAACAAATCATAGAAAAAATAATCAGGGTTCCCCCCATAGTGGGAGTACCGTTTTTTTTCAAATGACTCTCAGGGCCATCTTCTCGAACCGCTTGGCCTATTTTAAGTGTTTGGAGGGCTTCGATTATCCGGGGGCCTAGAATGAAACAGATGAGCAGGGTAGTTAACGCCGCGTATGCACCCCGGAATGAAAGGTACTGGAACACATTGAGAGGGGTGAAATATTTAACGAAGGGATAAATAAATTCGAGAAACACCTAAACCCCTCCTGATACGTTTTCATATCCAGCACAAGCCGCATGAACCCCGCGTACCACATCGGTGAGCCGTTCCAGGCCACAGGCCCGGGAACCTTTTAACAGAACCAGAGCACCAGGCTGAATCTGGTTCGTAAGCGCCTGGGATAAGCAAGAGAAACTATCGGTATAAGAGAAACCAACCGCTTGACCCTGAGCAATTCGGACCTGTTCCAAGGCTGCTGCCGCGTCTTGCGTTTCGGATCCAAAAAAACAGATCCAATCAGCCTTGGAAGCTGCTAAGGTCCGGCCAAGTTCTGCATGGGCCTCGAGGGAAGCGCTTCCCAGTTCCAGCATGGAACCAATTACATAAATCCGCCGTCCTTGCCAGTCAAGACGGTCACAAAAGGCAATGGCTTCCTGCATTGATTCTGGGTTGGCATTATAACAATCCTGGATCACCGTAACCGAGCCTCGAAGAATCTCGCTACGGCCAAAGAGGGGCTGTACCGACTCAAGACCTTCCCGAATTGCCTTTGCACTAACCGGGACTCCCCGGACTATGGCAAGCGCTGATACAAGGTTCCGTATATTGTGCTTTCCCGAAAGCCGGCAATGAACCGGCATGCCCTCCCACTTAAGGTCAATACCTTCAAGACCTCGATCGTGGAGATCCGTGAGCTCCGCAAATGACTGGGGGCCATAGAAACAGACCCTTCCCTTGATACCTTCCGCAAGAAAATCCCGATAAGGATCATCCCCAGGAATTAAGGCCTGTTCATTCCCAGAAAATGCGGAAAAGATTCCCTTTTTTTCCTGAGCAATAGCCTGCTTACTACCAAGTATACCGATATGAGCGGATCCAATATTGGTAATGAGGGCAATATGGGGTTTAAGGACCTGCGCCAGTTCCCCTATCTCCCCTACCCGGTTCATACCCATTTCAAATATCCCTACCCGGTGATGAGGACGCACCATAAAAACCGACAAGGGAAGGCCGGTCTCAGAGTTCAGGTTACCTTGGTTCATGAGCACCGAGTGTTCTTTGCCTATTATCGAAGCAGTAATCTCCTTAGTGGTAGACTTCCCTGATGAACCGGTAATACCAATCCTGAGCAAGCCCGGAAACTGAGCAAGATAGTAAGTCGCGGCTTGTTGAAGACCGCGCAAGGTATCTTCGACTACCAAAAGCAAGCCTCGGGCTTCCCGGGCCTGATACACCAGATCTAAGGCGGGATCTTCAACACGAGAACGGGCAACCATAGCCGCAATTGCTCCTGCAGTAAACGCAGCACCAACGTACCGGTGACCATCTTGGATCGTGCCTACCAAGGCTACGAAGAAGGCCCCCGGTACCACCTGCCGGGAATCAATACATACCGATGAACACACGGTATTGATTGAACTTGAGTCTCCTTGAAAGGACATAAGCCGTGCCCCGAGGGCCTTGGCTACATCGGCAAAATCCATCTGCATCCCCGGGTCTCTTGATGTGTGTTCTTCTATTTGTGCTATCTGTCCTGTCTCCTGCTGAGGATTATCCATCAAGACGCTTGCTCCTTTCAATCCGAATCTGTAATACATTTTCAGGATGTATTTTTGATAAGCCTAATTCATTTCTCGCAATTTTTTCTATTCGCTCGGGAGAAGAAAGCACGGCAATTCCCGCGATGAGGCTCTTATTATTTTCTATCCATGCTTCTTGATCCGCTTCCAGTTGCTCCACTTGCCGTTCTAAGGCGGCATATCGGGAAGATTGCCATGCACTAATACCTAAAAGTAGCGGGATAGTAAGCGCAATAACATATAAGATTACGAACTGCCCTTTCACTGCATCCCCTTATTCACGGCATCTCTTTATATCTAAGAGACACCTCATCCGCTACTTTTTCCACTACCCTGAGCCTTGCACTTCGAGAGGACGGATTATTTTGTATTTCAGCCACTCCAGGAGAGATACCCTTTCGACAAATCACCTTAACACTTCTTCCACCCCTATCTTTAGGTATCGGTTGTTTCTGCGTACTGGTATAATCCTGACCCTTTGCTCGAAAAAAATGTTTAACGATCCGGTCTTCCAGGGAGTGAAACGAGATAACCCCCATACGTCCTCCGACTTTAAGCGCGCCTAAAGCCCTTTCCAGAAGCTCCTCAAGTCGGGTAAGCTCTCCGTTCACCGCAATACGCAGGGCCTGAAAAGTCCTGGTAGCAGGATGGATACTTCCCCGGTACCGCATGGGCACTGCCCGGACTACCAGTTCCGCCAAAGCCCCAGAACGGCTTATGCTTCCTCGGGACTTAGCTTCCGTAATACTTCGGGCAATCCGCCTGGCATACCGTTCCTCCCCATAGGTATACAACAGATCCGCCAAGGCTTTTTCAGAAAGACCTGCTATGAGTTCTGCTGCCGCAATACCCTGGGTTCTATCGATTCGCATATCCAGGACTTCATCCCGCAGGAAGCTAAAGCCCCGTCCCCCCTGCTCATAATGATACCGGCTTACTCCTAAATCAATGAGTATGGTATCTGGTTTTTCATAAGAAGGATCTGCAAAAAAATCATGAGACCATCCAGTATACCACTGAACCCGCTCTTGAAATGCTTGAAGCCGGTTCCTGGCTACTTCCTGTATTTTCCGATCCGCGTCAATACCAACAAGTCGCAAATCCGGAAATCGAGATAAAAACGCATAACTATGCCCACCCTCTCCTACCGTCGCATCAATCATCAATTCCCCCGGCTGACGGGGGGCAAGGAATTGCATGGTTTCTTCCAGCAAAACCGGAGTATGAACAATTTCCATATACTCCATTCCTGTTTAAACCTGGTCGTTTATGTACCTGGTACCAAGTAAACCTTTGAACGCTTTAGAAAATCAACCGTATAGTAATGAAGCATAGGTACATATCTTATAAAATACAAGGCTTGACAAATAGTTTTAATTCCCTTGACCATCAACAGGAATTCGATACTCTAGAACCTGTGAAACTTTCGGGGATCTTTGGGAAATTTGCAAAATTATACGATTTTAAGGCAAAACCTGACAAACTCCTAGACAGCCCTTGTTTATCTACATTATATACTCATTTAACCTCAAGATTCCGTCAAGGCCTCTGACAAAACAAGGCAATGTCCTACTCTATACCCGTATTGACCAAGAAACACGTGAGAAGATGCAGAGCTGATATAAAAAAAGGTTAGGGATTCCGTGATTTACACCACGTTCCCTAACCTGCTTTTTTTCAAAACACCCGTACTACGCTTTGAACTTCCCGGTTTTACCAAGCATCAGCCATATCATCCGGATCTCGGTTGTTCTCAGGGAACAGGTCTGTAACGGCCCGAAGATCATCCAAGTAAAAATAGTAGGTCCCTACTGTTTCCGAAGGATCACAATCAACCCTGAACCCAGTAACCTTAATACCTAAATAATTATTGTAATGATAATTTCGCTGTACAATACCGGTTCTTCCATCATAACCCTGGGGAGGAATCGCTACCGTCAACTTTTTCCATCCCTGAAAATTCAACTTACCCATAGAAAGCTCAAAGGGACGCCCAAGAGAATCCTGGATCAGAATCTTTAATTCATGATTAAAGTTACGTCCAACTGCCCATACGGAAATAGTCTTGGTTATTCCCTCAATGGGAATAGGCCGCAAGGGAGTCAGGGTAAAACTGGCGTGACCCCGGTGGAGAAAATCAACCCGAGTACCCAATACATGCTGATCAGGAATATCTAGTCCCTCTTCTTCCGCTAGAGGCTCTTTCCCTGCGGGAGATCCTTCAAAAAGCCGGGAACTGGTAAATCCATTGTCAACTGAAATGGTAGATTGCCAATATCCATCATGCTCGAATTTATCAACCGAAACCTCTTTCAGGTTCTGTTGAGCCGCGTCAATCCCAATCCGACTTGGATCCGTGGAACCCACTGCTCCGTCTTGAGTCTGAGCAAACAATGCCCCACTCAATAAAAGACACAAGGCTATACTGCTTACTCGCTTCATTAAAGCCCTCCCTCACTATTCCATAATTCCTGCACCCGAGCAGGATTTGCCAGCTCATCGCCATCATAAGGCGCCTCAAAGGCATCGGTAAGCACCTTGAGCTGATCAAAATAAATATAGAAGTTATCTACCTGTTCGTTGGGCGCCGTCCATATCCTGAATTTGACAAACGTTAAGGGAGCAAGCCGGGGAAGAACCTTTTTGATTTGAGGGAAATTCCTAGGTATCGCAACCTGCAAATTTTTCCACCCCTGATAGGCGATAGATCCCAAATCAACCGAATGAATTACCCCCTGATAATCCCGCAGATAGGCTTCTATATGGTAATTAAGGTTAGATCCCCATACCCACATATCCAGATACCGAACCCGACCGGGAATAGGAATTTCAACCGGTCCTCCATCTTCATCACCTGTGGCTACCGGATACACATCCACCCAGTTATACCCTCGACGATCAAAACGACCCCAAATACCAAGACTCTTCAGGTCTGCCCCATCAGGATTAACCCCAAAAAGTGCTGCAGGCCATGTACCGGCATAAGTCACCTTAGGAAATGAATCTTCATCGGTTTTCGTGGCGAATTTACTTCCCTCAACCTTCCAGTCATACAGAGACTCTTCATTATTATCAAAGGTCTCCAAAATCCTGGATTCAAGAGCCACTGCCTGCTCATCACCAAAAGCTGATAATACTGCTATACATGCCAAAAAAATTAGGCAAATAGCCCTGAAACTACCATGTTTCATTTATAACTCCTTTTCAACGTAGGGAACTTTAAGATCAAATAATAGTATACTTACTTATAAGACCTTTGTCAAACCTCCTTAAGTATATATTATTTTAATTCACTTGTGCAATAGTTTTTTTTGATTAAAGCATACTCCCAGGGAGTGCTTTTTTTAAACGACCTAAAACCTCCTTATTACCTATTCGCTGCCCGGAAATTACCCATTCTGAAGGAACAGCCTCTCCCTGCCTCCCTGGTATCATGGCTACCGTCTTTTTAACCGCTGCCCATGGGGAGTCATCAAACACAAGCTTAACCGCCCTTGAGGTTAAATCTGGATCCACCCAAGAAAACAAAATAACCGGTATCTCAAGATTCCGCTCAAGAAAAGAACTTGCCCGTCCTTGTATCACCACGCAGGAAATGTTATATATATCGACATAATCTTGATTTATATTGAGATATTGTGGCTCTTTTGTAAACCCCTGTTCACGAAGTCCCCTACTAAAGGCTTCTCGATATTCGGTGGAAATTCCTTCGCTTTGAAAAAATAGAACCTCCCCCTGAAGGGCCGACGCTTCTCCGTCCTCCTGGGTCTCATGTCGGGCCATAATGCCCGCACAAAGCCCTGCCCGGTACAGATCCAACTGAGCATCGGTTCCCACAAAGATCGCTCCCGCTACCTCAGGATCCCGATTTCTCGCTCCCAAGATAAAAACCGGGACCTGGGGAAATTGAGCTATATACCGTTCAGCTCCTTCATAATACCGGTAAGGGAACAACACCCCATAAGGGGAACCATGGGCTTCCTCTACTGCAAAGCTCACCATATCCGGGCCCGCATTATCTCCAATGATTACCGGCTTAAGCTGCCGGAGCATCCTGATGCTGGTTTCCAGACGTTTCATCCCGGTCCTCCGAAGGCCATACAGGGTATTAAAGGGGGCATCCGTAACGAACAGCACCGGCGCTCGAAACCAAAAGACCCCCCCCAAGCATCCTGCCATGAGCATCCCTATACCGAGAAGAATGTATCCTTTTCTGAACCCCACGCTTCTCATGCTTAAACCATACCCGGTTCAAGAAGTTTTGTAAAGTAAGTTCATAAAGTTTCATCTATAAAACAGGCCGGATTTCGAGTTTTGGAAGTGATCCACTTTGTAGATCACCACCCGCCCTGGTTCCTGCTTGTACTTAATTTCCTGAGCTTAGTATACTCATAGTATGATTAAGGAATTTCTTTCCTATGACACGGTACGGAACAACGGCTTAAAATTAGCCCATAGGATTTATCAAACTGGATTTACCCCGGATGTTATCTATGTCTCGCTTCGAGGAGGAGCCTATTTGGGGAACCTGATAAGCGAATATTTCAAGGTGGTCTGTAAAGGGAGAAGGCCGGTGTATTATGCTGCAGTGGTTGCCCGCTCTTATATGGATGTCAGGGAGTCGGAACAGATAATGGTTGAGGGCTGGACCTATGCACCGGAACACCTGCGGATTGGGGATAAGGTGCTCTTGGTGGATGATATTTTTGATTCTGGCCGTACCATCAACTACTTGGCAGAGATCATTTTGGCCAAGGGAATCCCTCGACAGGATTTTAAGGTGGCGGTGCATGATTATAAGTATGCTTATGATAAACCAGAACAGCTTCCCATTCAGCCTGATTATTGGTGCCGCAAGCATGAGGTATCGGTCAACGATGAAGATCGGTGGATCCATTATATGAGCCATGAATTGGTAGGCTTGAGTGCTGCTGAATTGGAAACCTATTATTTTGTCCAGGATCCGGAGTTGCGGGAAGTTTTGGCTATGCTGCAGCCTAAGCTCAGGTGATCTGCGGACTTGATGAGGCTGGCCGGGGTCCCCTGGCCGGCCCGGTTTGCGCTGCCGCGGTGGTACTCCCTGCTGACTTTCCTTGCTCCTGCTTAGGGGATTCAAAAAAGCTTTCCCCTGCACGGCGTGAAAAAGCGCAGGTCCTTATCATGGAACAATCCTTGAGTTGGGGTATCGGCTGGGCATCGGAGATGGAAATTGATACCCTCAACATCCTGCAGGCCAGTCTCCTTGCGATGAAGCGGGCCTTTGATGCTATGGTCGTGAAATTGCCTACAGGACTCGTACTTACCAAAGCAGTGGTAGATGGTTTGCACTGTCCGGATCTTCCCATCCCCTGCCGCGCAATGGTCAAGGCGGATAGTCAGGTTCCCGAAGTAATGGCCGCTTCGATCCTGGCCAAAACCGCTCGGGACAAACTCATGGAACAGTATGCTCTGGTTTACCCGGAATACGGCTATGAAAAGCACAAGGGCTATCCCACCAAAGAACACCAGGAAAAGATAGCCCGCTATGGGCCTTCTCCCATACAACGAAAAAGTTTTAAGGTGAACTTGGCGCGTGTAGTACGATCTCTTCCTCTGGAAAACGAGCTATTCTCTGCTTTGAAATAAGCAACATTGAGGCGTTTTTTCTTAGGCAGTCGCATACCATTTCGGTTGTTACGAACCTGCGATTTGACGACATTTTGGCGGCCCAAGGACTTTACCGCAATATCCATGCCGAAGCATCATTCCGTAGAAACGCGACCAGGGCCGACAAGCATTACAATACTTCTATTCCACTTTGAATTTTGATACCTCCCGTACCAGGGCTTCAATGCTTTCCCGGTTCTGCCCGCTGATGCTGTCCACCCGGTTCACCGCCACGTTGATCTGATCCGCCCCGGTGGCCATCTCATTCATCCCGTTGGTTATTTCCTGGGTCATTGTTTCCAGGTTCCTACTTTCCTGTATCACCTGTTTGCCACCCTCAAGCATTTCCTCAGAACTACCCTTCACCATCTGGGTTACCTCGTTCAAGTGACCTATGGCTTCCAGAATCCGTTTGCTCCCCGTACTCTGTTCCTCCATGGCGGTGCGAATGTTTTCTTCCTGGTCAGACACGGTTTTAACCCCGCTGTCTATGGCTTCAAATTTGTTGAGTACATTATCAGTGGATTTCGTTATCTTATCGATAGAATCTTTAATCTTTTTAAGGACCGTGGCAATAGTTTTTGACTGGTCCCCAGAATTCTCGGCCAGCTTGCGTATTTC
>JAISBK010000171.1 GCA_031266255.1 Treponema sp. | reverse complement strand
CCCCCCCCCCCCCCCCCCCCCCCCCCCCCCCCCCCCCGCCCCCCCCCCCAAAACCGGCCCTCAGACTCAGGTTACGGCTCAATGGCCCGACGGCTCGATTAAATTTGTTCATCTTTCTTTTTTAGCAGATCTTCCCGGGGCAGAGTCAAAAGAATATTTTCTTTCCACCGAGGGTGGAACTCCTAACAAAATTCTTCCCGGGATCAAAGCTGACTTAAAAAGTAATGTCATCAACACTGGCGTTTTAGAGGCGGTTCTTGCCGGAAAGGGTGAAAGTCGGCTTTTTGCAGCCTTGAAAGGCCCCGCGTTTTTTGATGGCTCCGAAATTGAGGGGCCTGTCCTCACTAGTGGTGGTACAGATTACCTTATTAAGCTAGAAGACGACTGGAAATTTTGTGAAGAAGGTCCCTACCGGGTTATCGTTAGGAATCATGGCAGGCACTACGATAAAAATGGTAAGGATCTTTTTGGTTTTACTGTAAGGCTGCATTTTACTGCGGGTCATCCTTGGTTTAAGATCGAATATCGTTTTACCCATTGCGAAGACGTAAAAGAACTGCCCTTGGAAGCCCTTGTGCTTCGTATAAAAGAGGATGATCCCCAGGCTGATGTTGTTCTGGGTATTTCTAATTACAAAACTCGTATCAAAGAGGCACAAGCTCGGGGTGGTCTCGAACAACTTATCGATGCTGAATACCTTTTTTACGAATCCAACGAACAGATCCCCGAAGTAAATTACGGCACCTTCTTTGCTGACTGGCGGAAGAACGGCAAGGGGATCTGTGCTACCATTTACCAAGCCCAACAGAATTTTCCTAAGGCCTTACGGGCCGATGACAAGGGGATTTGTATTTCTCTCATGCCCTGCGGACAGCCGCCTGTACGGCTACTTCAGGGAATGGAGAAGACCCATTCGGTGTTCTTTCACCTTCATAATGGTCAGGTGGATATCAACGATCTTGACTGTCGTTCCCTTCAGATGCAAATGCCTGATCGGCCCCTGTTAGAACCGGAGACATTCAAGGTGGCAGGAGTACTGGAGAATGTTATCTCCGACAAGCCTATTCCCGCCCTAGAAAACCATCTCCGTTCTATGGCGGACAGTACCGGAAGGGCCTATGGCATATTGGCCTGGGGTGATGCAGTGGATGCAGGCTATACCAATCAGGGCCGGGGAAATGGTGAAGTGGTGTGGACCAATCAGGAATATGATTATCCCCATGCTAATATGCTTATGTATGCTCGTACTGGGGAGCGCCGTTACCTGGACAAGCTTCTGGTCTCGGCTTGGCACTGGATGGATGTGGATATATGTCATTATAGTGAGGATCCTCTCCGCATAGGTGGGCAAGTTATGCACAGTGCCCACCATGTGACCGGTCATTTGGTTCCCAGCCATGAATGGGTTGAAGGATTGCTTGATTATTATCATCTCACTGGTGATAGACGGGGTCTTGATTCTGCTCTTGGAATTGGTCAGAACATCCTTCGTCTCCTTGAGACTCCGGCTTTTCAGCGCAAGGGGGAGATCAATGCCCGGGAAACCGGTTGGGCTCTCCGTTCCTTAGTAGCCCTCTACGTTGAAACAGACGATGAAAAATGGCTTGATCGTTGCGAATGGATAGTGGGGCACTTTGCAGAGTGGCGCAAAGAATTTGGCCATTGGCTTTCCCCCTATACGAGCAATACGATTATCCGGGTTCCCTTTATGATCTCTGTAGCGGTGAACAGCCTTATGCGTTATTACCGGGTTCGCCCATCGGCGATTATCAAAGAACTGATAATTGATGCCATGGATGATCTTCTAAAAAACACTCAGTTGCCCGATGGGCAGTTTATCTACAAGGAACTGCCCAGTCTCAAACATACCAGCGGTAACACAATTGTTCTTGAAGCTCTGGCTTACGCATACGAACTCACAGGAGATAAAAAATACCTCGAAAGCGGCCTGAACCTGTTCAGATCTTCAATCGGTTCTGGCGGGAATTTCAGGGGTGGTGAAAAACGTATAATCGAAGACGCCTTGGTGATGATGGGAAGCGGAACCAAATCTTTTTCTCAATCTCATGTAACTCTTGCAGTGTTCGGAAAAACTCTGGAAACCGCCGGTTTGTCCAGTCGGTTTTAAGTTTTTATTGTATTCCAGAAACTCTCGGAGTTGTTTTTCCGCCCAGTTCTTTTTAATGGAGTGTGTGATGCAGAGAAAAAATCAAGCGGGAGGATTGACGGCAATTTCAGTGCTTTCGGTAGTGGAGAGATATAAAAAAAGTTGGCGTTATTTTATGCGTTACAAATACCTCTATTTCCTCTTTTTGCCGGTAGCGGTGTGGTATATACTCTTTCACTATGTGCCAATGTATGGAATTATTATCGCATTTAAAAACTACAATATTTTTAAAGGAATTGTGGGTAGTCCATGGGTCGGTTTTCTCTATTTTAAACAGTTTTTCCAGTCTGTGTTCTTCTGGCGTCTTTTACGGAATACTTTCCTCCTTAGTTTTTACGGTCTCCTTTTCGGGTTTCCTGCTCCCATTCTTCTTGCCCTTCTTTTTAATGAACTGAAAAACGGGCTCTTTAAACGGATTACCCAGACCATCAGCTACCTTCCTCACTTTATTTCGACAGTCATCATTGTTTCGATGGTCGTGGAATTTTTATCCCCTGACCGTGGGCTGATCAACAACATTATTGCCCTATTCGGAGGGGAGAAGATTTATTTTCTGGGAAATCCCAGGTACTTCCGTACCATTTATACACTCATGAACATTTGGCGAGGAGTAGGATGGGGTACTATTATTTATTTGGCAGCTCTTACGGGAATTAACCCTGAACTCTACGAGGCAGCGATTATCGACGGATGCGGGCATTTACGACAAGTATGGCATATTACTCTTCCCGGCATTGTTAATACTATTATCATCATGCTTATTTTCCGAGTTGGCGATCTTCTTTCTGTCGGCTCCGAAGCAGTGCTTTTGATGTATAACCCGGCAGTTTATGAAACAGCCGATGTCATATCCACCTATGTGTATCGCCGGGGGCTTGTTGAAACTCAGTACAGTTTTGCTTCGGCGGTAGGGCTTTTTAACGCTGCAATAGGTCTAATACTCATTGGAAGCACCAACGCTTTGGCTAAGCGGTATTCGGAAACCAGCCTCTGGTAGGTAGAAAAATGAAGAAAGGCAAAAGCCGGATGACCTTTGAAATATTAAATATTTTTTTCATGCTCTGTATGTGTATCCTTATGCTCTATCCCATCCTGTTCGTGCTGGCTGCGTCTTTTTCGGGTGGTACTTATGTAGCCCGGGGCATGGTAGGGATAATTCCCAAAGGTTTCACTGTTCAAGCTTACCAGGCGGTCCTAAAATACAAGGATATCTGGATAGGGTACCGGAATACTATCCTGTATACTATTTGTGGTACTGTTGTAAATCTGACGCTTACTATTTGTGGCGCCTACCCCCTGTCCCGAAAGCAGTTTAAAGGCCGGGGGATATGTACCTTTTTTATCGCCCTGACCATGTTTTTCAGTGGCGGTCTTGTTCCTACTTATCTTATCATCAGAACTTATCGTATGCTTAATACCTTTTGGGTAATGATAATTCCTGGCGCCATTAATACCTGGAATATGATTATTATGAGAACTTTTTTCCAAAATTTACCCGTAGAGCTTGAAGAGGCGGCTATCATAGATGGCTGTTCGGATTTTAGTGTCCTTCTGCGCATTGTTCTTCCCCTTTCTACGGCGGCGATAATGACCATTGGAATGTTTTATGCTGTAGGCCACTGGAATGCCTGGTTTAACGCCTTTATTTACTTAAGGGATCACAGCCTCTACCCTCTTCAGCTTTGGCTCCGTATGATAGTTCTTCAGAATCAGATGCAGGATGTGGCAGAGCAGCTTTATTCAGATATCGATGAAAATATTATTTCTGATACTATTAAGTATGCGGTAATTATTGTGGCAGCCGCACCTATTCTTTCGGTTTATCCTTTTATCCAGAAATATTTTGTTAAGGGAGTCATGGTTGGCTCCATAAAAGGCTGAAGTATCTTTGTCAAATGGTCTCCTCTTGTGGAGTTCATGAATATTTTAAGGATGGAGGAAGAAATGAAAACAATTTGTTCCGTCTTGTTTACGTCATTGATTTTTGTTGCGGTATTTATGGGATGTAAAGGAAGAAATTCAACTGCCGAGGTGTCCCAATCCAGTGGTGAGAAATCGCCAGTTGAAACCGCTCTTGCTTTTGGCGATTCAAATACTCCTGTTACCGCTACCATCTGGACCGCTATGTATGGTAGTGGCCAGAGAACCGAATGGTATAGTCCTGAATCACCAGGTATGAAACGATTGGAGGAAAAGACTGGTGTCAGGCTGAATTGGCAGGTAGTGGCCGGTGGAACTACAAACCAGGCTTATGAACTTTTTAATCTGATGATGGCTTCCGGGGATGTGCCGGATATTGTGATGATCAATATTCAGAGTCAACTTAAGCGTTATCCCCAAGCTTGGTTTCCCCTAGATACCATTGCTAAGGGTAATCCCCGATATCCCAACTTCAACAAATATGTACTAGAGGATGAACTACTGCAAACCCTCCTAAACGATGAAGAAGGTCACGAGCGTTATGTTCCTTGTCTTGCCACAAGGCGGCAGGGGGATATCCTGCTTCTCCGCAGGGATCTGCTTGAAAAATACGGCGAAAAGGAACCGGTAACTCTGGAAGACTGGCATCGTGTGTTGACAAAGGCAAGGGCCGATGGTAAGAGGCCTTATGTTACTCGTTATGGCCGGGATGGTATTTTCAGGAGATTGTTAGGGGGTTATATCGACTGTATCCACGAAGACTATTTTGTGGAAGATGGGAAAGTTAAATATGGCATTCTTGATTCTCGTTTCAAGGAAGCTGTTGAAATTGCCCGGCAGTGGTATTCGGAAGGCCTTATTGATCGGGAATACCCCACAACTGAAGTTACTCGCTGGTGGGAAGGGGTTCTCCGGGGTGAAGTCTTTGCTACTCACGATAATACTACTCGCATAAGGTCAGCAGATCAGGAATTTATCACCCAGGGAGTCCCATACCGGATGGTTGGCGTTGGCCCCATGCAGAGTCCTCGTACTGGACTGCGTCGTACCGATAACCATTATCCCAAAATTAGGGAACGGAGCGTTGGTATTAATGTTAGAACCGCAAGGCCCGATCGTCTCCTTGATTTTTTTGAGTATTGCTATTCCGAGGAAGGTTTCATCCTAATGAATTACGGTATCGAAGGCCTTTCTTTCTTCTATGATGAGAATGGTAATCCCGTATCAGATCCGGAATATGGCCCCAGAGTTGAGAGAGGTGAGCTGCCACATGTTCTTACCACCTTGGATATGCCCAAGAACCAAAGAAACGAATTGCTTACTGATTTTCTCCTGGACCGGGAGGATCATACCTTGGTACGGGAAGCCACCACTCTTTACACCAACAATGATTTTATCCAGGAAAACTGGATGAATTCTATCGTTCTGACTGAAGATGAAAGGAATGTCCTTTCTCCTATCAATACCGAATTAGACACTTACCGGAGTGAATGGCTCGACAAGTTTATCATCGGAGCGGAACCTATGAGTAAGTGGGACGACTTTATCGCCCAGATCCAGAGAATGAACGTCCAGCAGGGTATAGATATTTATCAAACGGCTCTGAATAGGACTCTGGGTAAATAAAAGTAAAGTTGCGTGTGCGATTTTCCGAAGAAAGGAGGAGCCACACCTGTACTTTGAGCAAACGAAGCTTCCCCAAAATCAATCAGGTTTTGAGGAAGTTTCGTATTGCCAAGCTGAAAAGTAAAAGGGGTATCAAATGTCTATTTCTCACATTGATACACTGCTTAGTGATTTTGTTTTGAAGGGACGGCTTCCGCTTGTGAGCGCCATGGTCTGGCAGGGTGGCCGGCAGATTTACCGTTTTCAGCAGGGTGAATACCAGCCCCAAAAGCCTACCGATGACGATACCTTATTTCGTATCTACTCAATGACTAAGGTTATTACCGTAACGGCTCTGCTTATTTTATATGAGCGTGGGCAGGTTCGGCTGGATGATCCGGTATATGAGTATTTTTCTTCGTTTCATGACCAAACTGTCCTTCTGGTAGATCCTCAAGGTAACCGTAGAATTATCCCGGCGGAACGCCCCAATACAGTAAAAGATTTGCTCACCATGACTAGCGGTATTCCGTATAACCATCCCGGACGTTCCCTTAGTTCGGATATACTAAACGAAGTCTGGATACGGATGAATGCCGATAGAGACGCTGGCCAGCCCTGGAATACCAGGCGGTTGGTGGACGAAATTGGGCGTACACCCCTCCAGTTCCATCCCGGCGAAAAGTTTCAATATGGGTTGGGCATGGATGTAATCGGCGGCATTATTGAAGTGATAAGTGGTAAACAACTGGGGGATTTTTTCAAAGAAGAAGTATTGTTGCCCCTGGGTATGATCGACACCGGTTTTTATGTACCTCCTGAAAAACAGGATCGCTTAAGTCTGTTTTATACCCAAAATGAAGATGGCTCCTATGTTACTGGTGAGCAGGATAAACGTCACCTTACCCGTCCACCTCTTGAGAAAGGTGGAGGCGGCCTGGTCACCACCATTGGCGATTATATGCGTTTCGCCCGAATGCTCCTTGGCGGAGGAACCTTGGACGGTGTCCGTAT
>JAISBK010000164.1 GCA_031266255.1 Treponema sp. | reverse complement strand
ACGGTAGTTTAGTTCCCCGGAAATACCGGCAAAATGCACGGCAAGAACCGATTCTGGGATAGGAAAAGGTACAGGCTGTTCCGAAACAGCGGAGACTCCGGCAAAGTTTCCAGAAACTGCCCAACCTAGGGAACCCCAGACAAGACCCAGCAACGCCTCATATTGATCCGCTACTTTGGATAGATCCTCGGCATTTCGGGTCAGCTTTAGGGAAACCCGTGAAAAGCTGAGATGCCCTATACTGAAACCAGCGGGAAACCGGTAATAGATGAGGCTGGAACTTCGCTCAAACGGCCCTCCCAGTTCCCCGGCACGGAGGGTAGTACCAAGCCGGAAAAATCTCCCTTTTTTCCCGTAATATTCCACCCGTCCCCCTACTCTGAAACCGGCTCCTCCTATAGAACCGTCACTGCCTACATAACGGTTCCCAGCTCCATCTGTAGCCAGGGAAAACCGCCAGGGCCGATTCCCCAGCCTGATACCCAAGTTCCCGTAGAGGTCTCTACCGTAAGCAAAGGTATCTGAATATGCCCAGTCAGAAGCAATCCCTAGGAAGGGACCGGTATAAACAAGTCCCCCTGCATAGAGGTGAAACTCCCGTTCTGGTAAGGGTGGGGATAAAGAAAACCAGGATTCTCTATATCGGGGAGCAAGGTGCTTCTCCGTATAAAACCCTTCCACCTGGAGTGTTCTTTGCTTATCGAATTGTGCCTCCACTCCTCCAGATAATCCAATGCCTCTATCATCAATCCCTAAATCCTTGGCCGCCAAGGCTGAAACAAAGCCCCGCCAGATACCTAAACGGGGACTTCTGAGATAAAGATAGACCTCAGGCTCCTTGGTAGAGGAAGGCTCTATCCTGAGATCCCCCATGGAAGGGGTCCGGTATTCCACCAAGGGAAGGGCCCTTCCCCAGGGTCTGCGGATCCGGGCAGATAAGCCCCATACATCCAGGATCCCATAGAGTATCCGAGAACCGCTGGGCTTATGGTAGATTCCACCTGCACCAGCTACGGTTCCCGGTTCCCATCCTTTCCCCAGGGGAAGACTCAAATCCATCTCACTTTTACTTATAAGCTGGGTTCTGAGAAAAAGGCCATGCCAGGGTATAGGGAACCGTAGATCCCCTCGGTTGATAAGGGAGCCTCCTGCATCCCAAGAACCAGCCCACAACAAACTCCAGGAAAACCCCGGTTTGTTCGTTTCTGCCGCAAGCCTGGTATTGAGTATCCAAAAGGCAAGGGTTAAACAAAATATCCGCAAGAAATAAGAAAACCTTTTAGAAATAAAAACCCCATCCATACCCTTACTATGAAGCGGTACTGGGGGCTGCTTTTATGCTTTTGTTTTTTCTGGTTTTTTCTTTCTTTAGGTCGTAAGAAGACGGCGGTTTATCGCTCTACAGGACTTTGCCAAATCTGACTATCTTCAAACCCCTGTATCTTTTTAATGACCGAAAGCCAATAGTCAGCCTCATTTTGAGAGGTAAAAGGCCCAATCCGGACTCGGTAAAAATTCTGACCATTGACATCCCGGGTTTCTATAATAGCAGTAATTCCCTTGGATGCCAGGGTCTCTTTGGCTCCCTCGGCCCGACTTGAGGTGGAAAATGAACCTGCCTGGACCCAATAGTCCTCATAGAGTCGCTGGGGCTGTTGTGCCGGGGCAGGTGCGGTGGCAGCCGGAGGTTTTGCAGCCGCTACAGGCGGTGGACTGGAAGGCCGAGGGCTTGTCGTGGCAGGGGCAGGAGTTCTTGTAGGTTGGGTCGAAGCCGGGGTACTTGCCTTAGGAGGCTCTTGAGCACGGGCATTGTCCGTGGGGACTGAACTGGGAACTGCTACCGCAGAAGGCCGAGGTACTTCAATAACCAGGTTTGAACTATTATTCCGTGTGGTTTGTTCCACCAGGGTTTGAGGCTTGGTGGGATCACCATAAATATAAATATTATTTTCCTGGGTCATTGAGGGAGAGGCGGGAGGGGACTGCAAACCTTGGATTTCTTCAAGATTACGGAGCATATCCACCGGATTCGCACTGGCCGGTTCTGTCCGTGTAGGCTCAGGCCGGACCGGTTCAACGGGTACCGCCTCAACCGGTACGTTTACCGGACTGGGGCTTACTGCGTTATTACTCTGGGTAAACACCGGAACAGACCCGGTAGCCGCGTTTCTCCTCGGTAAAAAGAGCAATATCGAAAGTCCTATCACCATAATAAGAAAAATACCTACCGATACTGCCACCAGCAGTAATTTTTTCTTGTCCATATATCAATTCCTTATCTAAATTACCGGGATTCCTGAGGAATCAACCGTACGTATACTCCCCATCAATTCCTTAGTACATAGATAGTAGCTGTAGTTTTTTATGTTCACTATGCTTCCACATTATGCGTGTGTTTTGCCTTATTCAGTTGCATAAGCGCGGCTTCAAGCGCTCGCGCTACATATCCACTAAAAAAAGAGGACCAGAACCTGCTGTATCCTCTATTAGATATGATGTAAATATCGGCAGGTTCCTTTAAATATTGAGATGTGAATTCTGTTTGACTCCTGAAGCGCATGATAAGCTGTCCCCAAGGCAGTTTATCCCGTTTTCGTGCTCGTAAAAGCCGGGTAAGTACCGGAGCTTTCACCAGAATGATACCGTCAAGCCGGTTCCAGGCAGTGGATCGATGGAGCAGCGCCGCGTTGATCACGCAAGAACGGTCCCCTTGGCGCTCGATCCATTCCTCGGTCAATCGGTTGGCTGTGGGATGGACTAAGGTTTCTAGCCATGCCAATGACTCCGGGGAACCGAACACCTGGGCTCCCAGGAGTTTACGGTCTATGTTGCCGTCTTTTCCCAGAATTCCTGGGCCAAACCGTTCAAGAATAGCCGCTTTCTCCACTTCGATTCCTTGATGCCCCAGCTTATCTACATCCAGGACCGGAAATCCCCGGGCTTCTAGGAGCTTGGCTACATGGTTCTTCCCCGCACAATAGGTTCCCGTAAGGCCGATAATGAGCCGTGTTGTATCTTTCTCCTTCATGTATGGTTGAAAGAGCCTCCTTATACCTTCAGTATATGCTGATTTTATCTAAAATATAGTATATGCTTACAATAATAAGCTCCTTTGCATAGGGTTATTTTATAGAGGAGAGGGCATCGGCTACATTGAATGAGATTATTACGTTTTGATGTTTCCAAAGAATGGGTGATTTATATCCCCAAAGATATGCCTGTAGTTAAAAAATATGCGGAAGATCTCTCCCATTACATTAAACTACTGAGGCAGAAGTCTGGGCTTTCCCTAAAGTTGCCTTCGATTCAAGAAGGCAATGAACCGTTGTCAGGTCATCGGTTTCCCCGGATCCTCTTATTGAACGAAGGGAATGGCTGGGAGCAAACCGGATTTTCCTGGCATATTGAGAAAGACCGGATTGAAATATACGGTGAATCAGATCGAGGACTCTGCAATGGGGTTTTTGATTTTCTTGCTTCATTAGGGTTTAGTTGGCCTGAACCTAATCAAGAAGTACTTCCTCCGGTCAATAAGGCCAAACCCCAGGAATATAGCGCTAAAGAACCCTATGGGTATCATCATGACAAGGGCAATACAAGCCGTCGGCGTTTGTTTCTCGAGCGGAAACATCCCTCCTCTGTCTGGAAATCTCTTATTGTATGGGCGGTTCGGAACCAGATCGATAGTTTAGTCGTTTCCTTGTATGGGAGTCCCTTGTTTCACGGGAAGATGCAGCAGGAAATCGCCAACCATCCTTTGATAAGATTTGGTCGTAAAATGGCAGGGTATTGCCATTTGAGGGAAGATGTGTTCAGTCTCACTCAACAGTATGCCCTTACTATTGAACGGGGAGGTTGGGATTTATCCCTCCTGGTACCTCGATGGTATTTTCTGTTTAACCGGGAAATGTTCCGCATGGATTCAGGTAAACGGGACAGTCAGTACAACTTCTGTCCAACCGCGCCGGATACCCTTAATCTCATAAGCCGGGAAGCGGCAAAGCTCTTCCGTGCCCATCCAGAAACCCTCGTCTATCACCTGTGGCCTGACCGGGGGCATGAAAGAGCCTGGTGTTCTTGTCCCACCTGCCGGGCCTTTACCCGGGAAGAGCAGGGACGTATTGCGGTCAATACTGCAGCAGATGTCTTGGCACGGATCAATCCTAAGGGCATCATTTCCTTATATGAGGATTCTTCCGAAGGTGGGGACATAATCCTGCGGCCTAATATCTTTAAGATAAGCCACCTGCCGGGAGAAATGGGAGCCGAAGCAGATGGTTGGTTTTCTGAAACCAGGTTTAATTGGGCTAAATCCAGAAAACGTCCCTAATTATGCCGAACAGACACCCTATCAGGATACTCCCTTAATCTTGAAATTGACGCTCCGGCCCTCTTTTCAACCAAATCCTACCCCTCATATAGAGGATGGAACCATGACGAAATTTCAGGAAAAGGTTATTGACGATATTTCATAGGTCATTTCATACTGGATTAAGAAACAGGGCGGTCCGGCTTATATTGGCCGAACCGC
>JAISBK010000118.1 GCA_031266255.1 Treponema sp. | reverse complement strand
TAGAAACCCTTTACCGTTACCGTATGCACCGGCTTTTCATTATCCCTGCCGTTAGTACTGCCCATTTGAAAGGTCCCGCCCTCCACCCGTACCATGTTCGTGGGCGCGGGCTGGGGGTTCACCACAGGCGGGGCCACGGGTTGTACCGGCGTAGGCTTGGGCTGTGGGCTTGGGGCGGGCGTAACTACCGAAGGTCTCGTTCCCACATAGGCCACCTCGAAAAACTGGGAATAGATCGCCGGTACCTGTGCGCCACCGCTTGCCCGGTACACGTCCGCACCGGTTTGATCAAACATATCCCGGACGCTTAAGCCCGGCTTTTTCAGGTTGTTCAAGAGGTGGGTGGTAAAAAGCCCGGTCCTGCCCGTGCCGTCCGCCGCGGTACTCCCCGCGCTCGTGGCGTACACGATGATGCTTTTGGCGGGCTGGTTACTCACCACTTGCAGGCCCCGGATCCCGCTCCGCTTCCAGCTAAAGGGGTTGTCCCGGCACGCATCCAGCACCACCAGGTTAAGCGCGTTTCCTGCATCGTTCAGTTCGTCTAGCAAGGCCTGTACGGACACCGCCCGCTGCCGCAGAAAATTTTCGCTCTGTATAGCGGCGTCCACGGGTATCAGGTAGTTGACACCCCCGGATTGTACCCCATGCCCGGCATAAAAAAGAAAGCCGTAGCTGTTCTGGGAGGCGGCCAAGCGGTTTTTGAGGCGTATCGCGGCGCCCTCCATCTGGTCAAGGTTCCCGTTGAGCACCAGGTCCACGGTCCAGCCCAGGTTTTTCAGGGTTGCCTCCATGTCGCGGGCGTCGTTCACCGGGTTGTTGAGCCGGGTAATGCCGGTATACGCGCCGTTGCCGATAACCAAGGCGTACTTTTGCTGGGCTGCAAGGGAAGATACGCCCAGAACAAAAAACACCAACCATAAACTCGTCTTTTTCATCATCACATACTCCTTTCTTTAGCTTGTTTTTCCCTATAATCAGGGACCGATCCTATAGGTAAATTGTGCCGTGGCTGCCGGACGCATATCTGTCCGGGTGTCCTCCCGTTCTACCACGATACCCCGGGTCAGAAACTGGTTCGACAAAGGCGCGGCCCTATCGGTTTGCATGACAAAGGGCCTTTGGTATGCCCCAACCAGTATCATTTCCGCGCCATAGGGCTGGGTCATCCTGAACCGCGTATTGTCGGGAATCTGCCGAGTCTCTCCGGCTTTTATAAAATTGTTGTCCTGGGGAGCAACCGGATAGATCACCTGGGCGCTGCCGTTTACATCAATATGGGTAACCTTAAAATACGCGTCCTTTTCAGCGTAGATACGGAGGGTCATATAATCCCCTTCGTGGTAATCCCCGCTGCTCCGGTCCGTTTGTACCGTAAACCGCCACGGGTTGTCCGTACCGGAGTAAAGGACGTTTGCCATACTCACCCCGGCCCGGCCGCCGGCGGGTGTTTCCAGCAGCGCGGCAAAACGCCGGTCAGGGACCACCGCCGCCGACCGGATACTGGTAACCGCGGTCTCCACATCCGTTGCGTGGACCACCAGCCGGTATTCCCCACCCAACCGGGTAATTTTGCCATACACCAGGGTTTGCGGTCCAAACTGCTGTCCAATAGACTTGACCGATTCATCGCTTACCGCGCCGGAATACTGATAGTCCATTTCCTGCTCAATGCGTTTCAGATTTTGCCGGTCAACCAACACAAACGAAGAACGGTCCTCAAAATAAATCCAGAGTTCCTCCAAAATATAATCGGAGAGCAACTGGGCCTCTGATTCAATCCCGATAAGCGCGACTTTGGCATCTGCAGGCAGATTTTCCACCCAATAGGACGCTATATTTGCCAGTGCGTCGTCAAGGGTAACCCCGTTCTCGGTATTAATCGGCTCCCTCGTCTTTACCGGATACCCGGTATTAACCGGCCCTTGAGACGCGCAGGACAAGGCAAGTAACATGACGCACAGGCCTAACCAGAAAAAGTACTGCTTCATGATGGACCATCCTTTACACAAGAGTGTATCATAACTATCACAAAATCATATTAAGCTGTCAAGGCTTGTGTTTTGGCTTTCCGCAAGGTAACCTATCGGCTTGTTATAATTCCTTTTCTCTGCTATATTTAATAACAATGTGCATACCGAATCTATTTCAAATCGATCAAAAGGTCGTGTATCCCAGCCAGGGAGTAGGAACCATTATTTCAATTGAGGATAAGGAATTTAAGAACGAAAAGATTCCTTACTACGTTATTTACCTTGAAGTTTCAGATATGACCGTCATGGTTCCGGTGGATAAAGCTGAAGAATTGGGAATCCGGCCTATTGTGGATGCGGAAGATGCTCATAAAGCCCTGAATCTTATGGGTGAAGAGTTTGATCCCATACCGTCGGACTGGAAACTGAGGTATCAAATGAACCTGGACCTGCTTAAAAAAGGGAGCGTCATAGATATTGCAACGATTGTACGTTCCCTCTACCACCGCAGTAAAGTTAAAGAGCTGCCTATTCTGGAACGAAAACTCTATGATTCAGCCTTGAAACTCTTAGTTGATGAGATTGCCTATTCCCTCCTCCTTCCCAAAGCAGAAGTAGAGATTAAGATATTTACCTGTCTCGAATCCAAGTAAGGTAAGGTAGGGTATGGGATGTTCTGTAGCGGCAATCATCAGCGCAGCAGGTTCCTCTCTCAGAATGGGAGGTATCAAGAAAGAGTATTGCCCCCTTGGTTCGGGCATTACCGATGATGCCCAGAAGCCCCTAACCGTGCTGGGAGCCGCAGTCCTGGCTTTTGTAGCTTCGAAGCGAATCCAAACCCTGGTGATTTCCGTTCCCCCGGATGCGGAAAACGGAGAATTCGCGGCTCGGGCAAGCCTTCCCCACGGACTTCTGGAGTGTAGCTCAGGGCCTCGGATTTTCTTTGTCCCGGGGGGCAGCACGCGCCGTATTTCGGTTCACCATGCCCTGTCCCTCCTTTCCGTGTTTCCAGGAGAAGAACCTGATTTTGTACTCATTCATGATGGAGCCCGGCCCTGGGTGGATACGGATTTAATAGAACAAACCATTGATGCGGTCATACAACATAAGGCGGTCGTTCCCCTCTTACCGATGCTTGAAACGCCTAAGGAAATTGATGAGGCAGGATTTATCTGCCGGCACTTACCCCGTGCACGGGTAGGAACCGCTCAGACCCCCCAGGGGTTCGCGTATCCGGCGATTCTCCGGGCTCATGAACAGGCCGCAGAACAGGAACTGGCTACCCATAAGGAGTACACCGATGATGCGGAGGTCTGGGGGGAATTTATCGGCTCTGTGGCGGTTATACCAGGCTCCCCCAAGAACCGGAAAATAACGTTTCCTGCGGATCTAGGGCTTCCCGCTATACCTTAAGGAGTTTATGGGATGATTCGTGTTGGTTTAGGGCGGGATGTACACCCCTTGGTTGCAAACCGGCCTTTCTTATTAGGAGGGGTTGAACTCCTTTCGGACCGGGGTGAATTGGGCCATTCAGATGGGGATGTGCTGGCCCATGCGGTTATTGACGCGATCCTGGGGGCATCAGGACAGGGAGATATTGGCGAGCTTTTTCCCTCTACTGAAGCAGATTGGAAGGATGCAGATTCCTTAAAACTGTTGAGCAAGGCGGTGAGGCTGGTAAAAGAGGCGGGGTGGCGGTTTATCAATCTGGATTGTGTGATTATTTGTGAGTGCCCCAAGGTACTGCCTTACCGGGAGAGGATACGGGCTTCTCTGGCAAAGGTGCTCGGTATTCCGTATGAGGCGGTTTTTGTTAAGGGCAAGACCAATGAAGGACTGGGACCAGTGGGAGCCGGACTCGCCGTAGAAGCCCTGGCAGTGTGTTTACTGGAAAACAGTGCATAGCAGCAAAATACCTCCCCATTGTCATCAGTTCCTTCAATAAGGTATGCTTATCCGATGAAGGTATGGGTCAAGTTCTTAATCGGTTCCATTTTAGGTATAGTGCTGGGAAACCTGCTGCTTCCGGTGTATCCTGGGCTGTTGACGCTGTTGCCACGGCTTCAGGAGCTGGCTATCCAGATTGGACGGTATGCGGTAGTGCCTATTCTGTTCTTCTCCCTGACCATTGGGGTGTATGAACTACGCAAGGATGGAGGATTCTGGCCTTTGGTGTTTCGTGCGTTTCTGCTCATGGCAGGAACTAACGCTTTTCTTATCATCGGGGGGATCGTGGCGGTTCTTGTTTTTCCTCCGTCCCGGATTCCCATCCTGGTGGAAGAGTCGGTTAAGACCGTTTCTTTGGAGACCCTGGAAAGTATACAAACCTTGTTTCCTTCTAATATGTTCTCTGCCCTGGTGAGTGATGGGGTATACCTTTTTCCGGTGTATGTATTTGCTTTTTTTCTGGGAATCGGCCTTTCCTATGATCGGAGTTTTACCAAGCCGGTCATTACGCTGGTAGATTCCCTGTCCCGGATATTCTATCATATCGGTTCTTTCTTTTCTGAAATTCTGGGGCTCATCATGATTGTGCTCAGTGCATCTTGGGCGGTGTATTACCATGAAGTAGCGGCAGGGGAGGGATTTCGGAATATGATGGTGCTCTTGGGAGTGCTCAGTCTGGTGCTGGTCTTTATCGTGCTGCCCTTGCTCCTCAGTTTGCTGAGGTCTGAGATGAGTCCCTGGAGGGTGGTATACAGTTCCTTTGGACCTGCCTTAGCAGGTTTCTTTTCAGGGGATGTTAATTTTTCTCTGCCGGTGCTGCTGCGGCATACCAAAGAAAATCTAGGGGTTCGAAGACGGGTAAACGCGGTTACCCTGTCCCTGTTCAGCACGTTCGGCAGATCCGGAAGTGCTATGGTTGCGGTGGTGGCGTTTATCGTGATCATGAAATCCTATTCAAGTCTGGAGATCCTTCCCGCACACCTGGTGTCCATAGGACTTAGGATCTTCATTATTTCATTTTTCCTTGCCCGTCATCCAGGAGATGGAGCGTATACGGCTTTGGCAGTACTCTGTGTGAATTATGGGCAGGGCTATGAAGGGGGCTATCTCCTCCTTAAACCGCTGGCTTTTTATCTGATTGCGGTGGGTACTTTGCTGGATACCCTGATCGCGGCTTTTGCGGCATACGCCTTGGCTGAAATGAGCGGTCTCCGGGAAGAACGGAGAACCGGGCATTTCATCTGAAGATGAGGAGTACGGTACCCCCATTGACTCTCTTCTTTGAGAACTTTAGATTTTTAGATATGGATGTATATGGGCCTTTGAGAATGCTACTTTTTGTATACGAGTTCTTCCGTTTAATTGTATTGTTGGCTGTATTTGCCGTCTTGGGGCCCTTGTATGAAATTTCAGGAGGCGGGGAATTTTCAAATCGGCTCTTTCCTTATGTGGTGTACGTGGTTCCCAATGCACTGTTTCCACTGATGACCTATTTTATATGGATCCGTCTTTTCCTATACCAATCATACATTCCCTTGTATATAGCAGGGAAAACCATTGCTTTGGTAGCCGTGATTGGATGGGGTGTTGTTTCCTTTAACAGGATCATCGCGGCTTTGAGCATGGGTGCAAGGGGTATCGGTATTCTAGGGCTTATCCTTTTGCTTACTGGGGCGGATGCTTTATCGGTCTTAGGGGGCTCACTGCTGCAAACCAAGATAAGCCGGATGAACCGCTTGGTAGCTCAACCCGGGGGAGGTATATAATGCGTCTTATTCCCATTGCAAGCGGTAAAGGCGGGGTCGGTAAATCGTTGGTCGCGGCAAATCTCGCCGTGGCTTTTGCTCGAGCAGGGAAGCAGGTGGTTCTTGCTGACCTGGATCTGGGAGCCTCAAATCTGCACCTCGTGCTGGGGCATCAGTCCCCGAAAGTGGGTATTGGTACCTTCTTAAACGATCCGCGGGCGGATTTTTCCAAGGTGATTGTGGAGACCGATGTCCAGGGCTTGTGGTTTATCCCAGGGGATACGGAAATTCCAGGAATCGCTAATCTTAAGGTCTCCCAGCGGAATATCCTGATCAAGCGGCTCTTAGGCTTAAAAGGGAAAACAGATATCCTTATCTTGGATCTGGGCGCGGGAACCCATCAATCTATTCTTGATTTCTTTCTCCTTTCCGGTGAAGGGATTGTGGTAACTTCTCCGGCAGTTACTGCCGTGCTTAATGCCTACGTGTTCCTGAAAAATACGGTCTTCAGAATGATGTATACGGTCTTTACCAAGGGAACCAATGCCTATGCGTATTTGGAGCAGATCCGCCGGGAAGGTTCCGGCCCCCAGAAGCTCTATATCCCCAAGGTGCTTCCTGAGATCCTTAAGATCGATCCCTTCTCCTACGAAGCATTTATGAGCCGGCTTAATTACTTGCATCCCCGCCTCATCACCAACATGCTTGATAATCCCAAGGACGCAGAGGTGGCCATGAAGATCCGCCGCTCCTGTGAAGAATATCTCGATTTGCGGATTGAGCATTTAGGCGTGCTTTACCGAGATACCATGCAGGATACCAGTCTGGCTTCCCGGCTGCCTATAACCATTTATAAGCCCCGTTCTATCCTGGCTCAGGCGATTTACCGGATTGCCGATAAGATCCTCAAGTCGCCAGAAAATCAATTTCCCTTTAATAAGGATATTGACGAGAGTTTCCTTGAAGCAGGTGCAGAAGCGGAACTTGATTTTGAAAGTAAAATGGAATATGTGGAAGATTTGCTTCACTCCGGGGCTTTGAGCCAGGGGGATCTGGTGGAAACCATAAAATCTCAGCAGTTTGAACTATCTAAAATCAAGAAAGAAAATAATTTTTTGAAACTCAAGTTGTCCAAGGCCATAGCCCAAGGGTTCAAAGCCTAGCATCGCTGGGGAAAACAGGGTGTTTCAAGAAATAAAAACAGCATTCCAGGAAAAAAACAGAAAGCAGAGGTGTTCATGTTAATCAGTATACCGTTTCCTCCGTGGCTATCACCAGAAATAATTCCGGGTTTGCCTATCCGCTGGTATGGGCTTATGTATATCGTGGCTTTTGGAATCGCCTTCCTGCTGTACCGCAAACAGGTCATTGAACGCCATTTTCCCATAAGCGATGATGATCTCACCGGATTGTTTCTCTGGGGTATCTTTGCCCTGGTAATAGGCGCTCGGATTTTCGCTACCTTGGTATATGAAACCAGTGATGTGTACTGGCGACAGCCCTGGCTGGTATTTTGGCCTTTCCGGAACGGTACCTTTACCGGTCTCCAGGGCATGAGCTATCATGGCGGGGTTATCGGGGGTATTATGGCGATTCTGATCTATTCTTGGGTAAAACGCTTTGACTGCCGGGAGATCGGAGATATGTTTGCCGGGAGCATCCCTTTAGGATATACCTTTGGCCGTCTGGGTAATTTTATCAACGGTGAATTATACGGCCGGGTGTACACCGGTCCTCTGGGTATGCTGTTTCCCCAAGCCCAGCGGCTTCCGGTAACCGATCCTTGGGTTCGGGAAGCCGCGGAAAAAGCCGGGATAGTCATTCCAGACCAGGCCATGTTGGTGAACCTTCCTCGGCATCCTTCCCAACTCTATGAAGCCTTGTTTGAAGGGGTGGTTTTGTGGCTCATCATCTGGTTAATAAGAAATAGAAAGCCCTTTAAGGGGTTTTTGATCGGCATCTATTTGATAGGTTACGGCCTGTTCCGGTTTTTCATTGAGTACTTCCGGGAACCTGATGCGGATATAGGGTACCGTATTCAGTTGGTAGAAACGCAACTCTCCCCGGCAGCGGCCCATCCGCTCCTCAGCTTTTCGACCGGGCAAGTGTTTTCTTTTGTTATGGTGGTCATGGGAATCTTCTGGCTGTTGTTTGCTTCCCGGCTTCCCTATCATAAACCGGTTCGGGTATACTTAGATGCTGGCAGAAACAGCGCCCGTAATACAGCGGGAAGAAAAGCAGCTCAAAAAAGCCGCAGGAAACTGCGAAAAAAATTAAGGTAGGATGAACCAATGCGTTATTACAGTACCAGGAACAAAGCCTGGGGGGTGAGTTTTGCCCAGGCAGCCTTGACTGGGCTTGCTCCTGATGGGGGCCTCTTTGTTCCCGAAGTAATACCCCCCTATCCAGGACCGGTTAAATCTTCCCTGGGAACCATGGATTTCCAGGACATTGCGTTTGAAACGATAAAGCCCTATGTGCAGGGTGAAATACCTGATCCGGTCTTGGAGGATCTGATCCACGCAGCCTATCCTTTTGCGGTCCCCTTGGTTCCTGTGGGAGATCGGCTGGTACTAGAACTGTTCCATGGACCAACCGCGGCATTCAAAGATTTTGGGGCCCGGTTCATGGCCCGGGCTTTTGCATATCTCCGCCGGGGGGAAGAGAAACCTTTGCATATCCTGGTGGCAACCTCAGGGGATACTGGCGGAGCAGTGGCAGCGGGTTTTTATGGTATCCCAGGTATTGCGGTAACCGTGCTTTATCCCCAGGGCAGGGTGTCCCCTTTGCAGGAACGGCAGATTGCCGGACTCGGGGGGAACATTCGCGCCCTAGGGGTTGAGGGAAGTTTCGATGATTGTCAGCGCCTGGTGAAGACCGCTTTTAGCGACCAGGGCTTACAAAAACGGCTTGCCCTTTCTTCTGCCAATTCTATCAACATATCCCGGCTCATTCCTCAGAGCATCTACTATGCGGCGGCTGCGGGCAAGGCATTTGCAGGAAAGACCGATCTACCTGGGGACGGCAGTCCTTGGGATTCACCCCATGCTGCTGTCCCAAGAACCTTGACCCTCAAACCTGGGCAGCCTATTACCTGGTGTGTACCTTCGGGTAACTTCGGGAACCTTACTGCAGGGCTATACGCTATGAAGATGGGCGCGCCCATTCGCGGTTTTATTGCTGCGACAAACGTAAACAAAACCATCCCTGATTATCTGGCCAGTGGCCATTACCAGCCCCGGCCTTCTCAAGCTACCATTTCCAATGCTATGGACGTAGGGGCTCCCAGTAACTTTGAGCGTATGACCGCGCAATGGTCTTTGGCAGAGCTGCGGAGTATTATTCAGGGTGTCTATGTTACCGATGAAGCCACTCGCCAAAGCATCCGGGAAGTACACCATACCCACGGGTATTTCTTGGATCCTCATACCGCAGTGGCTTGGCAGGGGATTGACCAGATTCGCTCGTCCCCTATCCGTCTTTCCGATCCAGTTGGTTTGCTTTCCACCGCACATCCGGCTAAATTTGCCGAAATTGTTGAGCCGTTAACTGGTCCTGTACCGGTTCCCCCAGCACTCAAACAGGTGATGGAATGGAAACCACTGGCCCAGATCATTCCTGCGGATATTACCGTACTTTTGGAGATACTATGACAAAACCCTGTCCCTGTGGTTCAGGGCTTTCCTTTGGCGCATGTTGTGAACCTTATATCTTAGGGATCAGAATGCCCCCCACCGCGGAAGCCCTCATGCGGAGCCGGTATTCCGCGTATGTAGAACACGCCATTACCTACATTCTTAATACTTGTAGCAAGGATAGCAAAGATGATATTGATATCAAGCAAACCAAGGACTGGAGTGAAAAGTCCAGGTGGCTTGGGCTTACCATCCTATCCTGTATGCAGGGCGGCCCTGATGATACCGAAGGAATCGTGGAATTTGAGGCTGCCTATGAACAAGACGGTCTCAAGGATGTTCACCATGAAAAGGCTCAGTTTAAGAAACAAAGGGATCGCTGGCTCTATACTGAGGGAGAGATAATACCCAAAACCATTGTCCGTTCCACTCCCAAAGTAGGGCGGAACGAGCCTTGTCCCTGTGGAAGCGGGAGGAAATACAAGCATTGCTGCGGAGGGTAATGTTCTAGACCACTGCTGTCCAGTTTAATCACAGCAAACCCTCCAAGATGAGCTGAGGCGAAACAATTTTAGAGGGAGGTAGTTTGTTCACACATAATTCCAAGATAGAGCCTTTGGCAAAAAGGGGTGGGTGGTGATCTACAAAGTATGATGAACAGCAGAAAGGCAAAGAGGATAAAAGATGATACTATGAAGCATAACAATCACCATAACCATCAAATACCTCCATAGTCCTAACTTATTATCCAATCCTGAACAGATAGTCTATCGCAAGCCCGCTGAGTAAAGCTGAGGCAATCACAAACAGCCAATAAAACACAAAATGCTTTATACCCAGCACAATTTTTACCGCTCCTAAATTGGTAATCTTGGTTGCCGGGCCGGTAATCATAAAGGTCGCCGCGTTCCCCATCGTCATACCGGAGGTGAGCCATTGCTGTAACAGCGGTATGGTTCCCCCTCCGCACACATACAGGGGAATCCCGATAGTTGCCGCCATCAACACGCCGAAACCTCTGTTACTGCCAAACAGTTTCCCAAAGGCGTCAGGCGGTACATAACGTTGGAAGATGGCGGAAAGAACAATGCCGATAAGAAAATACAAGCCGGTCGCCTTGACGTTTCTCCCAAAATTTTTAAGAAACCGCAGTACCGGGTTTGGATCCGTATCGCGGCTTGCCATGTTCTCAAATTTGGTAAAGGTGAAAAACGGCTTATTCCTGAAAAACAGCCTGACGCAAAGCCCCGCCAACGCGCCGCAGATAAAACAACTGACGAAGCGGATAACAAGCGCCACAGGCCCCAGAGCCGCGCTGTAAAAAAGCAACTGCGGGTTAAGGAGAATTGAACTCATACAGAAAGCGGCGATCCAGTCTTCCGCCATGCCTTTCTCGGCAAACGAGGCGGCAATCGGTATCGTCCCGTACATGCAAAGCGGGGAGGCGATACCCAAAAGCGAGGCGGGAACCACGCCGAAGGCGCCCATTTTTGTGTTCTGCATTTTCACAAAGAGGTCATGGATTTTTTCTTTGCCAAACACGGAAACCAGGGAACCCAGCGCCATTCCCAGCACCCAATACCATACGATCTGCCGAAATTGAATGTCAAAATAAAACCAGAGATAAATGGCTTCCCTTTGTAAAACTTCACGCATTAGTCTACTCTTACCATTTCGTAGTCCAGACTGCCAAGCCCGAGGGCGGCGGCATGGTCAAGGATGCGTATGCCGTTGCGGGATTCCATGCGCCGTATGAGGGACGCGCCGTCAGGGGCGGCGTACACAAGGTCAACACAGGCTTTATCAAGGGCAACCGGATCAAGGGAAGAAAGGATGCCGATGTCGTGCATATCAGGTTCGGCAGGGTTGCC
>JAISBK010000113.1 GCA_031266255.1 Treponema sp. | reverse complement strand
CATGAACCATTGTCCACAGATTACGCTGATTTCACTCATCGCACCGAGCGTAATCTGCGTTAATTTTTCGTAGTATTGACAATCTCGACCATCACCTCAGCCTCCACTCGATCTCGAATAACACTTGCTTAGTGTACCCTATCTTCAATTTTTCTTCAATGCTTTCGATTAGCGCGTCACGGCGGCGGTCGATGTCGTCCAGGGTGTCAAAGAGGGATTTCCGTTTGATGTTCCGGGCGCTTTCCAGGCTCTTGATCTCCCTTTGGCGCTTTAATTTTTCATCAAGGGTCAGGGCGGCGACCGAGAAGGCGGCGGGTTTCCTTTATCTGCTTGTCTATGTCTTTGATTTCCCGTTCGAGGCCGAGCTTTAGGTCTTCGGCCCAGCCGTCCAGTTTCTCCGCCTCGTTCTCAAAATAATCGGCGTTGCGTTTGGATACTCCGGCAATGATCTCTCGCTCTTTCAAGCCGACACCAGGTTGTAGAGCCGGTCTTTGCTTTCTTCTGGCGTAAAGGGCTGCAAAGGAGGAAGACGGTGGGTATATAGGGCAATACCTGGTGCCCCAGGGTTCGTTTGCAATTGGCGGGCAGGATGATGAGGATTTTGCGTTTTCGTTCGGCCCATTTCTGGGAAATGATAATACCCGCTTCTATGGTCTTGTTAAGGCCGACCTCATCGGCAAGTATAGAATCATATACAGCAGGAACGTTTACCTTGCCGCATCACGGACAGGAGGTTGGAATACCCTGAAAAGGCAGGACCGAAAGTCCGGCGAGACTCCCATCTCTCATGTTATACTCATGGAGGGCGTATTTTATTGGTTGGTTTTTCCAATCTTTTTTAAGATTATAGAATTTATTGCAAGTATTGGTAATTCAATCAATGGTCCCATTACCAATACTAATGATATAACCGGCTGTAGAGGAAAGGTGATCGTTGCTATTGCCAATGAAATAGGTGAATTCCGTGCCGATGTAGTAAAAACAAGCGATATACTATTTTCAAAAGGTATTTTTAATACGTTTCCTGTAAACAGTGAAACACAAAAAATAACTACAAAAAATATTAATAAGACAGGCAATAATTTTATAAACAAGATGGTATTATCCAGTAATAATACTCCTTGAGATGCAAACATTGAAATTATGGCAAAACAGAGCAATATACATTGAATATCATCCGCCTTTTTCACTATTTTTATAAGAAGATTTTGCCCGTTAATTTTTTTTACGATGAATTTTACTGCATTTGCAGCAACAAGAGGTACAATCAAAACAAGAACAATACTATAAATAATTGTGGAAATTTCAAAAGAAACTTCCGTTCCCATGAATAGCAACAAATACAAGGGCAATAATATAATTTGTAAAATTAAATTTAACGGTAAAATTGAAGCTCCCAACGAAACGTTGCCATTTGCAAGACCGGTAAAAATTAAATACCAGTCTGTGCAGGGCGTAACCATTAACATTATAAAGCCTATTTGTAAATCAATCTGCCCTGAAAGGAATGTTTTTGACAACACAAAAGTAAATAAAGGCGTAAAAATAAAATTAATTATTAACGCTGAAAAAGAAAAACGTAAATCTGAAAATGATTTTGTAATTTCTTTTATTTGAACATTCAAAAAAACAAAAAAGAGCATACACATCAAGAAGAGTTCAATAAAATTTCCTGCATATTGCTCTAGAAAAGGGATAAATTTCCCAAGGGCTATTCCAATTAAAGCCGAGAGAATAATAAAAAAAGGTTGCAATTTCGATAAAACACTCATATAAAAGGTTCTATATTATCATTAAAAAATTGTCAAGTCCGGTTTTTTATGCTGCCATGGATGGTGGCGACCCCATTTTTCAAAAATTTCATCCCGGATAAATGCGCTGCATTTCCCGTGCCGACAAAATACAGTGCGTTATTCTATAACTTACGATATTTTCTCCAATATATTTTTTAATAGTATTGTTCCAATTATTATCCAAATTATTATTACCGGTATCCCGTAATACCATCTTTTATATTTTCTGTCTATTTTTATTTCTTTTGCTTCTTCTTTACATGCTTCAAATATATGCTTTGGAATAATTCTTATCGATAAATATATTAATAGCGGTAATATGATTAAATCATCAAGATAACCTAACACCGGGATAAAATCAGGTATTACATCTAACGGCGATAATGCATAAAGTATTGCCATTACAACTATTAGCTTTGCAAGTATTGGAACATCTTTCCGTTTATAGGCAATATACAAAACAGATAAATTTTGGGTAATTTGTTTCGATGTTTCTTTTAGTTTGTCAAACATTTATTTATCCTGTCATTTTATGAATAGTATTTTATTCAACCATATTCCCAAGAATACCAATACTATACATAAAACATTATTCAACAGTATATTTATAACCGCGTGTTTAATATTGCCGCTCATAAAATACTGAACGGTTTCCAACGAATAGGTTGAAAATGTGGTATAAGCTCCCAGAAAACCGGTTATTACCAATAATTTCCATTTAACGTTTAGGGAAAATAGATCAAAAAGGTTTATTAAAAAACCTATTGCTAATGCGCCAACACAATTAACAAAAAGAGTACCAAAAGGAAATTTAATAGGTATGGATGAACTTATGAATTGACTTGAAACATAACGTAATAAGGCCCCAATGCCACCGCCAATAATAACATAGAGCAAATTCATGCACCCACCTATCGCGGCAGGAGTATGCCCTGGACGTATTTCTCCAGGATAGCTCGCTCATCCGAACACCCCACAATCCGTTCAAGCCGTTCCCGCAGGCTTAGGGGAAAGGGAGGAACCGGATGCGGATCTTCCATAACGAGGGCGTCGAATTCATACCCCACCTCAAAAGACCCAACCTGGCCAAAGAAAGAACCGCCCCCTTGGGTGCCTAGGTAAAAAGCTTCTTCCAAAGTAAGAGGAGCTTCATCGCCGGTTCCGGTACATCGGCGCAGCTTGGAAACCCCAATCGCATCGGTCATGGCCCGGAAAATCGAAGTATGTACACCTCCAGCTACATCACTGCCCAGACCTACGGAGAGTCCTGCCTCAAGGTAGCGCCGTACCGGAGCAATCCCCGAAGAGAGATTCATATTTGACTGGGGGCAATGGGCAACATAGACTCCCCGGCGCTGCATGAGCGCTATTTCTTCGTTCCCTGAATAGACACAGTGGGCCATGATGGTCGGTACAGCGCCTCCAAAGAGATTAAACTGGGTATAGGCATCCCCATAACAGCTACTCTTAGGACAAAGCTCTTGAACCCAGGCGATTTCCTTGAGATTTTCCGATAGATGGGATTGGAGGGGCACGTTATACTGTTGCTGGATCTCGGATAAGCCGCGTAATAGCTCGTCAGTACAAGAAGGAATAAACCGGGGAGTCAGGATGGGTTTACAGCGCGTGTAGGTTCCGCACCGTTCAAGCCATTCCCGGGTTGCCGCTACTGAACATGCCGCATCCTGTTCTCGCAGGGTATCCGGGCTGTTTCGGTCCATGTTGACCTTACCGGCCATACACACCAGCCCTGAGTTCTCAAGCAAGTCCATCAAGAGCAGCGTAGCCGGTACATGTACCGTCCCAAAGAGGCATATCCGGGTATTTGGCCCCTGCTGTAACTCTTCCACCAAAGCGGTATAGGCCCTCAGGGCATAACCGGTATCCTGGTATTTCGTTTCTTCAGGAAAGGCCCGCGTTTCAAGCCAGTCGAGAAGTTCCAGATCCATTCCCAAACTTCTAAACGCGAATTGGGGGGCATGTATATGAAGGTCTACCAGACCGGGTATGATGAGCTTTCCGGTATGATCTATACAGGGAAACGATCTATACGGAAGCGGTATGTGGGAAAACTGGGAAAATACCCCGGCGGATTTCCCTTCTGCACAAACCAAGAAGCTATTTTCTGCAGTAGCCAGGGAGGTCCTGGTTTTACTGTAACAGATATCCCCTTTTAATATAAAATTACGACCGTCCATGATACGCTACCATTCCACCTGCAGGATATCCCCCACGGCAACCCCGGCCCGGATGAACCAGGACTGGGGGGTTTCAAGGGCATACCGAGCTGAGCGGCTTGAATGGAGGGGGTTTATATTGCCCGGTTCCATATCGTGGATTTCGAGGATCTTTCCTTCAGCGGAAATAAAAGCGATAGAAAGGGGAATGAGCGTGTTTTTCATCCAGAAAGACAGGATCTGATCTCGTTCAAAAACAAAGAGCATTCCCTTACCATCTGCAAGGCTCTTTCGGTTCATAAGCCCCTGGGATCGTTCCTCATCAGTCCGGGCAATCTCAACGCTCAAGGGTATCCGCATTCCTTGGGTGGTTTCAATCGCTAATTCCCGGGTTTCAAACATCAAACCCCGAGCCATACAATTTACCCCGGTCAGAACAAAACAGAGGCACCATATAAAACCGATCCAGCGCTGCTTTCCCCGCTGAATAGGCAGAAAAACCCGAAAAAAACCGTTAAAACCCATTCAAAAAATCCTCTTGCAAACGCAAGTCCTGGGATTCTTTTGTTTGAGCGGTATCAAGGAATTCATTAAACACCTGCATATCCATATATTTTACCGTCAAAGGCCGTTCAATGGCGATTCGAGTAGCTGCTGATTCCCAAATTGCCTGCTTAGGGTCAAGGAAATCCGGCTCTCCGTATTTTTTCACAAAGGCCGTGAAGATCGAATAATGATCCACCAGTTCTGTATTCATGGTAAAGGTCATGGCAAAGAGTGCCCCAGACCGGAGTTGAAACAGCGCCCGCTTAATAAAGGAAAAACCGGTGGTTTCAACCACGTTCTGCTCCCCGATAGGAAGGAACGAAACATCCCGGTCTCCACGGAAGTGAAAAAGCTCATCCTGCTCCAGGGCTTTTTTCAGGTCTTCAAGGTTCATACCCAAAGAAAGTTCTCGGTACACCCGGGGAAGTTCCGGCTTTTCTTCAGCATTGCCGGTAGTTGAAGCGCCTTCATCGGGGACGGTTTGGGCCACTCCCAGGGTAGCCACCAAGAAACAAACCAAAACAAGCAGATAATGAAACCGGTACATACTCATCGTGTTATTCCTTTTTTATTTTCTAAACTATACCCATACTATCGGTTAAAAAAGGCCCTGAAAACACCCCGCCGGCTATGGTTTACCCGGTGCTCGTGCCGACGACCCGCTTCACCGCCTTGAGGATGTTTTCGTATCCGGTACAGCGGCATAAATGGCCTGAAAGCAGTTTCCGCAGTTCCTCATCGGTGTACTTTTTTCCTGTTGCAGCAATCTCTTCTGCAGTCATCACAAACCCAGGGGTACAGAACCCACATTGTATGGCTCCTTCTTCAACAAAAGCCTGTTGTACCGCAGAAAGTTCCCCGTTTGCTCCAGCAACCCCTTCCAGGGTACGGATTTCCTTGCCTTCGGCCCATACGGCAAGGTAAATGCAGGCATTAAAGGATTCCCCATTGATGAGTACCGTACAAGCTCCACATTCCCCCACCCCACAGCCTTGCTTCACACTGGTCAACCGGTACTCAGCACGAAGCATATCCGCTAGGGATGCCCGTACATCCACCATGGTTTCGGTAGGTCTCCCGTTGATGACACAGCGTACCAATACCCATTGCCGGGAATGTCCCTCAGGTTTTGCTTGGCTCATATAAGCCCTCCTGCATGGCGTATGGAACACCCTAATGCCCGTTTGGTCAGTTCTTCCACCAGGTGTACGCGCAAGTCCTTACTGGCCCGCCAGCTTGAACGGGGCTGTACATCCTTGAGCACCGTGGTACCTGCCAAACAGAGACTTGCTTCACTGACCGGCTTCCCCTGGAGTACAGCCTCTGCATTGGGGGACCGCATCGGTACCGGGCCTGCCACCCCAAAACCAATACGAACCCGTTCCAGATACTGGTTATCCTCGGTAAGCCGTACATTCACCGAACAGCCCAGGGTGGCGATATCCATAGCATTCCGCATGGCGTATTTCAGATAACGGCCGTAACAACGCCGGTAGCTCTCTTGGGGTATCGTTATCGCCGTGAGCACTTCTTCGTGGTTCAACGCGGTTTTCCCCGGACCAACATAATGCGCTTGTATCGGTACCAGACGTACCCCTTTAGGCCCCCGGTATTCCATGACCGCATCCAAAGCCATGAGGGTTGCCCCGCTGTCTGCAGAACTTACGCCATTACAGGTATTCCCGCCTATAGTACCGATATTTCTGATCTGAGGCCCGCCGATCAAAGAAACCGCCTCCCCTAAGACCCCAAGATGCTTTTGGATCAGGGGGTCTTGGGTAATCCGGGAAAAACTCGTGAGCGCCCCAATACGGATGGACCCATCCTGCTCAAGGGAAATACCCCGCAATTCATCCAATTTCTGGATACTCACCAGTACCGCTCCTGTAAGTTTGCCTGCTCTGAGGTGAATCAATACATCGCTTCCCCCCGCGATGATCCGGCTCTCCTGGTGTTCCTCCAAGAGGGCAATGGCATGCTCCACACTTTCGGCTTCGTATAAAGCTTCTATATCATACATCCCTGTATCCTTCTTCATATAAGCCCGGCTTGTTTAAAAGCCGGAACCAAGACATGGGGGGTTAAGGGGATGCGATGTATCCCCACTCCGGTGGCATGGAGTACCGCGTTACGAATCGCCGGCGCCCCAGGTACTGCCGGAGGTTCTCCTAGGGCTTTACTGCCGTATGCACCGGTAGGTTCATAATTCTCAACAAACGCCGTAGCAAGATGAGGATGATCCATACTAGTAGCCATTTTGTAATCAAGAAACGTACCGTTTAAGAGCCTACCGGTCTTGGTATCGTAGAGGAGTTGTTCCGAGAGGCCGTATCCAATCGCCATACTCATGCCCCCATGTACCTGGGCCTGGGCAAGCTGGGGATTAAGCAGCCTGCCGCAGTCATGGACGTTGATCATATCCAAGAGCCGTACTTTCCCCAAGGGGATATCCACTTCAACTTCTGCAAAAGCACAGCCGAAACTGTAAGCATTGCTCTTGGCTTGCAGGGTAGTTTCTGCGGTGAGGTGTTCTGCATGGACCGGACTGTAAAGCACCTCCGTGGCCAGCTCTCCCAAACTCATCAGCGGCTTGTCATGCAGGGATCGCAGCACAATGATCCCTGCCTGAATATCCAAGGCCGAGGTTTGCATACCGGTGTAGCTTGCCGCAAGGTCCAGAATCTTGTCCTTGAGCAGGTGCGCGGTTTTTTGTATGGCCATTCCCCCCACATAGCTTTGCCGGGAACCATAAGCCCCGGTACCAAAGGGGGTAATGTCCGTATCCTGCGTGCTTATAACGTGCACCTGTTCCAGCAGCACCCCCAAGGTTTCGCTGGTCATCTGGGCAAAGATCGTATCTGCCCCCTGACCGATTTCTGTCTCCCCCAGTTGGACTTGCAGGCTTCCGTCTTGATTCAGCACCATCCTACAAGAGGAGACTTCAATTGAAATCGGCCATACCGCGGTATTGTACCAAAACAGGGCCATCCCCACACCCCGCCGCACCGGGCCGCGCTGACCCTGATAGGCCCGTCTTTTTTCCTCCCAGTGGATGTAGGCCTTACCTTGCTCCACACACTGAGGAAAGGAATCAAAGTAGTTGACATTCTTGGAAAAGGGATCCCGAAAACCCTGGGGCATGAGGTTCATAAAACGGAATTCGATAGGGTCTAGGTTAAGTGCGTAAGCTATATCTTCCATCTGGGATTCGATGGCAAACACCGCCTGGGGAGTGCCATATCCCCGCATAGCCCCGGCAGTAGCGGTGTTCGTATAGACCGTAAAAATGTCAAGTTTTCGGGCCTTTTCATCCTGGTACAACTGGCGGAACACGTTGGTTCCTTTCGCGGCAATGCTATGCCCATGAGAACCATAAGCCCCTTGGTTTGAGTAGGCCCGGTACTGTCGGGCTACGATCCTGCCATTGGGACGTATATAGGCAGAAAGCCGGATCTGCATCCCATGCCGCACCCGGGTGGCAAAAAAGATCTCCTCCCGGCTTAATTCCAACTTCACCAAACGTCCGCCTAAATGCAAGGAGAGGTACGCATTGAGGGGTTCATAGAGGGCGTCCTGCTTGTTACCAAAACCGCCTCCTACGAAGGGTTTGATAATACGCACCTTACCCCAGGGAAGCCCCAGGGCCTGGGCAACGATGCGCCGTACAATATGGGGGATTTGGGTAGAAGAGACCACCACTATCCGCCCGTTTTCCATGTAGGCAAAGGATATGACTGGTTCAATATGGCAGTGCTGCACAGGCTGGGTTTCATAGGTCTCCTCAAAGTGCAAGAGTCCTGGCTCCTGAATCGCGGCTTCAAAATCGCCGTCTTCCATAGCGGTATGCTTGAGGATGTTTCGGGGGCAGTTCTCGTGGATGAGCGGCGCTCCTTCCTGCATGGCCGCTTCAGGATTGAGCAGTATAGGATAGGTCTCATAGTCCACCTTGATGGCCCGCAGTGCCTGGGCAGCGGCTACTTCGTCTTCAGCCACTACGACCGCGATATCATCTCCGTACAATCTGACCCGGCGGTTTAAGAGTTTCCGATCCGCAGGATCCTGGTGGCTCGGATCCGTGGACCAAGGGTGCCCCGCGGTTGGGAAGGGGATATCCGGTACGTCGAAGCACGTCATGATCTGCACCACCCCAGGGATCTGGGCCGCCTCAGTACTATCTATACGGCTTACCAAGCCGTGGGCAATGGTGGCATGGAGTACCCTCCCGATGAGGGCATCCCGTTCTACCAGGTCGCCGGTATATTTTGCCCTGCCCGTAACCTTTTCATAGGCATCAACTCGGGGCACACTTTGTCCGATGCTCATCTTTCCATTATACTACAAGCACCTGCGGTGGGCAACGTGATTTCCGCGTGGTAAAGGGTGGGGCGTACGTCCCTTCGTTCCTGTTTCTAGTGGCGGGGTGTTTGCTCTTGGGGGCAAGGGTTTGATTCCCGGAAGCTAAGGAAACGGATAAAACCGCTGAGGATAAGCTATGATAATGATAACGACGGACCGTGTTTCTGTAATATTACGTTAAATTATTGACTAGGAAAAAACAAAATAGTATATTTTAAAAAGTTCATCGGAGGGCGTGTAATCGCAATTACAAGGCCGGATAAGATGTCGGGTGTCGCCCGGTATTTTATCCGGCCTTTTTTTGAAGAAAGTTTGTTATGAAAAGCTTTGATTTTACAAAAGGTGGCTATTTTTTTCCCTTAATAAAATTTACGGTTCCTATTTTATTTGCAATTTTTTTGCAGGCTATGTATGGGGCAGTTGATTTAATGGTAGTTGGTCATTTCGGTGATGCTTCAAGTATCTCAGCCGTAGCAATCGGCAGCCAAGTCATGCAGACCATTACCGGTATTATTACCGGACTTACTATGGGCACAACAATAATGATTGGACAAATAATGGGCGCAAAACAAACTAAACAAGCTGAAAGAACGGTAGGTGCATCAATATGCTTGTTTGCAGTAGTGGCAGTTATCGTTACTATAATCATGATGGTATTTGTAACACCTATAGTGAAATTAATGCATACTCCTGAAGTGGCATTTGATAAATCAATACAATATATCTTGATTTGTTCGGCAGGAACTGTTTTTATTGTGGCATATAATTTAATAAGCGGAATCTTCAGAGGAATTGGAAATTCAAAATTACCGCTTTTTTTTGTAGCTATTGCCTGTTTTGTAAATATTATAGGAGATCTATTACTGGTAGGTATTTTTAATCTTGATGCCGCAGGTGCAGCGATTGCAACCGTTTTTGCGCAAGCCATAAGCGTCATATTATCGCTTATAATAATTAAGACAAAAGGCTTACCATTTACCTTCTCAAGAAAAAGTATCCGGTTTCATCCAATGGAAATTGCAAACATATTAAAGTTTGGTACTCCCCTTGCCTTTCAAGATATGTTAACCAATCTTTCTTTTCTCATTATTACAGCAATTGTAAATTCCCTTGGGCTCGTTGCATCTGCGGCAATTGGTATTAATGAGAAAATTGCGATATTTATTATGTTGATACCGATGTCGTATATGTCATCGGTATCAACGTTTTCAGCTCAGAATATTGGCGCACATAAATCTGAACGAGCAAAAAAAGGCATGTATTATGCTATAAGTTCTTCTCTTATTTTTGGGATTATCTGTTTTGTTTTTTCATTTTGGTATGGTCACATTCTTGCAGGAATATTTTCAAACGACATTGAAGTAATCGCGGCTTGCGCGGAATACATGAAATCCTATTCCATTGACTGTGTTCTTGTTTGTTTTTTGTTTTGTTTTATAGGTTATTTTAATGGTTGTGGAAACACGGTATTTGTTTTGGTTCAAGGCATGCTTTCCGCATTTCTTGTGCGTATTCCCTTTTCCTATTTTGTTAGTAAAATACCGGAAGTTTCTATGTTACAAATTGGGTTTGCTCCGCCAATTTCAACCGTGTTTTCGATAATACTTTGTATTATTTATTTTAAAATAAAAAGACAGGTTATTTCAAATGAACCTACGGCAATCATGTATAAGGAATAAATTGTATTAAGCATTTTATAAAATTGCCCACGCTAAGGATAGCACACGGTACGACGACAAATTTGGGGTAAAAAAATCCGTATGAGGTTTTGCCAGCCCAGGGCTGCAAAAATGTGGATGGAGGGAGGTGTGAGAGGTGCAGTCGACCTAGGCGAATGGAATCCCGGATCCGCCGTAAGGCGGCTGAGACTGTTGAATTCATCCCTAATCATTCGAATAACCGCTATATACAGTGTATTTTTAGTTGATTATACGCTATTTGGAGTGATCAAAGACATTAAAACAGATTAATTCGACAGTATCGTTAGGCAAAACGAGTATTATTTCTTATAAATGGTTCTTCTATTTTTTCAGAAATTATGATCGCATATTTATTTGGTTTTCTATATGCATTCCCCCACACTTCTTTCTTTCTATATTTCCGAATATTTTCAATATTAAATTCTGCTATATAAATCCCTTCTGCTTCACCAGCTTCAATAATTAATGTATCTCTTGATTCAAAAGTATTTGGACTTACTTCTCTATATACTATACCATCATAGGCTAATGAATGTCCATTACAATCAACTTTTCCACCTGCATAATTTGTCATTGCTATACCTATCATATTTTCAAAGGCCCTCGTTCTTAACTGGCTTTTTCTATTTATTTCTATGGGACATGCATTAGGTACTAATACAATTTCAGCTCCTTTTAGCATTAATATCCTTGCACTTTCGGGAAATTCTCTATCATAACAAATCATCGCACCTATTTTTATTTCTCCATTTTCAGTATCTAGGTTTGTAACGTAGAAATCATCTCCAGGCGTTAAATGTATTTCATTATCAAAATCACAAGTATGTATTTTTGCATACGTTAAAACACAATTTCCAAAACGATCTATTATTGACAAAGTATTTCTTGGTAAATTAGGCCATTTTTCTAAATAGGTAATGCCTATTGCCATATTCAATATTTTTGCTTCTTCTTGAAATGTTTTTATAAACTTACTGTTTATATCTATTGCATTTTCCATCCATTCATGTATATTTTCCAAAGGAAAGATATACCCTATATTCCACATTTCCGGGAAAAGGGCAAGATCGGCTCCTAATTCTTTAGCTAACTTACAATATTTTATTCCTTTTTCCAAATTTTCATTTTGATTGTTTGTTGGTATTAATTGAAGCAACGCGACCCTAAATTTGTCCATGTTTTATTTCCTTCCTTACACCAATATAATATTCTATTCATTTTTTTATGTCAATATATAGTAGCCGAACAACCGCTATATATAGTGCCCAAAGGCCTTAAAACAGATTAATTCGACCGCCTCGTTATGCCCAGGTTTTTTACTTTATATGCTATTTTTCTTTACTTTTATTAACCCCTATTTCATGAGAAATAGTATCAATACAATAGCGTTTCCTATAGCTGTCAGTATAGGTCCAATGGTTTTGAAAGTGTTTATTTTAATGCCGATAATACCATCAAATAATTGAATCCCAATCATAACTACTGATAGTGCTATCAAATATGCATTAGAAATAAATATAAACAATCCAATTGCAACAAAAAATAATGAAAAACTTCTCGACATAGCATACTGAGCATGGGTAAAAGATATATCTTTTTGTAATTTTGATTTTAAATAGGCTTCTATAGAGAAGCCACAACTAACCGCAGAACTCACTAATGTAAAAAATGCACAAAGATAATAATAAAACATACCATGTTCCTTTCTAAAGTATTTATGATTATATGTTTAATTGGTTTAACCAGCTGTATGCAGGGCTTGTTCTCCCAGACTTCCGTCTCCACGGAAAATCCTCAAAGCTCCCCGTCCTTTAGTGCTTGCCCTTTCGCAGCTTTCGCTTACACGTCCGAAGCCCTTTCCTTAGGGCTTCAAGGCTGTTAAACACCCGCCTTACCAGGGGACGGTAGGTATAATCCCAGCTTCCTGGACGATGGATAATACGGCCTCCAAAACCGGTCTTGAATCGGTAAAGCCCTGCCATAGGATGATGCGGATCTTCGGCAGGGGGTATGCCAAAGAGATCATAAACTTTACAGCCCTGGGCTTGAGCATCCTTCATGGCCTTCCATTGAAGGGCATAGGGGGCCATGAGGTTTCGCTTCTGATCCGAAGATGCCCCATACAGATACACCCCGGTGTTTCCCCGGAATAGGACCACCACCGCAGCTAAAAAGTCCCCTTCATGTTCCGCCAGGTACAGCCGGAGATCGAGTCCTTCCCCGTTCTGCCCCTCAGCATAATCCCGGCAATGGATAAAGAGGGTGGTATAATATTCACTGCCGTGAATGGCGATGCCGTCCCGTTTTGCCGTCTCTTTGAGCAGTTCATAAAACCGGTCCAGTTCCTCTTCCCCGGCCTGTCGCACCAGGACTCCCTTTCTATGGGCAAGCTGTATGTTATACCGCCATTTACTTTTCATCTTTTTGAGTATGGTTTCTTCAGAACCGGTAAGGTCCACCAATACCGTGTCCGCAGGCTGTACATCTGCTCCTGCAGGAGAAAAAGGAAGATGGATCGGGGGCCGGGTAGTTTCAGGGCCTTCAGTATACCAGGGAGGATCAAACCGGATAAAGGCGGTATTCGCCGGCAGGAAGGCATGTAAGGCTTGGGCAAGCTCCTTGAGGGCCTGATTCCGGGCCTCATCTTGGACCGGAAAGTCTTCGGGTAACTCCGGTCCCCAGGGTATATACGCAAAGGAAAACCAGGGCCCTAAACGCCGCCGTATCAACAGTAAGGGCCTTGTCCCCCATTCCCCCCAGTCGGCAAGAAATGCCCGGGCATTCCAGCCGAACCGGGCCTTAAAACTGCCCCAACACCCTGACTGCAAAAAGGAATTCGCCTGGTTACATTGCGCGAGATCAGTAGGCAGGATGCTCCTCAGGTACTGCCCAGGAAGGGAAAGACCGTTTTTTCCTGAGACCGCTCCTCTATTGAGCCGCACTAATGGACCTCACCTGATACAAGCACCTTCGTCCGTAAGGGATGTCCCGCTAAAAGCAGGGCTTTGCCGCCGGACATCACGGTATAGTTTTCCACGGTCAAGGGAATAGCAAGAAACGTCTTGAGATCAATTACATGAGGCGGCGTTCCCGGCTCGGTTCCTTCACGTTCTACCACCGTTCCTGTAGGAGTCTCCCCTGCATCCAGTACTTCCACCTGTTCATGGCCCGCTGCATCGGTGATCGACGCTGCCAACAGCATACCCCGGCTTTCCACCCCCCGGAGTTTTGCTGGTTTGAGGTTATAGGCTACAATGATACGTTTACCCAGCAGTTCCTCTGGGGTATAAAAGGGCGCAAGCCCAGAAACAATAACCCGCTCTTCCCCGGCTATTTCCAGGGTTTCGATATAGAGCTTATCCGCCTTGGGATGCGGCTCAACCCGTATAATTTGGGCAACCCGTAAATCCAGGGTTTCTCTGAAATCAGGAACCGGGGGTGCAGAGACCGAAGGGGCCTCTTGCGCGGTTTGCCGCGCCGCCCGATCCTGCTGGCTCCCGGAGTACCGTTCCCGTAAGGTTTCCACCAACTCGTCTTCCAGTTTAGGGAACAGAACCTCGCTCTTCTCCACGCGGGAAAGGCCCTGATCTCGGCCCAGCAATTCCCAGGAGAGACGCGCGCCGGTTTCTTTCTTAAAGGAAAGCCCCAAAAATGAGGCGATCTTTTCCGCTGCAGTGGGCATATACGGCTCGATCAGGATCGCAATATCCCGTACCGCATAACAAAGGTCCCGGATAAGGGCCGCGGCTGCAGGCGGATCCGTTTTCCGCTTCCGCCAAGGCTCTCCATCCTGAAAGGTCTTGTTGGCAAATGAGGCAAGCTCAAATACCAGCCTAAAGGCATCCCGGAGTTCTGCCCGTTCCAATTTGTCGGTAATCTGCTGTTCGTACTGCTTCAGGGTTTCCCAGAACTGCGGATTTCCTGCATCCTGCGGCACGGTTCCCTCGTAATACCGGCTTACAAAGGACAAGGTCCGGTTCACCAAGTTTCCCAGATTGCCGATGAGCTCACCGTTCACCTTCTCCTGGAAATCCTTCCAGGTAAAGAGGGCGTCCGCCTTTTCAGGCCGGTTATAGAAGATATAGAAGCGCCACACATCCGGGGCTATACCGGTTTCCATGGCATCGGTACCGAAAACGCCCACCCCCTTGGACTTGGAGAATTTTCCGCTCTCGTAATTGAGATACTCGGTGCTGGACATGTGGTACAGCATGGTCCACTGATCTGCACTCCCCTCAGGACCAGATGCCCCCAGCAGGCTTGAGGGGAAGATCACCGTATGGAACGGGATATTGTCCTTCCCGATAAACTGATACAGTTCCACCTCATGGGGGTTTTTCCACCAGGTATCCACAAACTCGTGCCAATCCGGGGTAGTCTCCGCCCCCAGATTCCCGGTGATGGAGATATACCCGATAGGGGCGTCGAACCAGACATAGAAGACCTTGTGCTCATACCCTGACTTGGGTACCGGGATACCCCACTTGAGGTCCCGGGTGATGGCTCGTTCCCTAAGGCCATCCCGAATCCATCCATGGGTCATTTGAATCGCATTATGCGCCCAAAAGCCCTGGACCGAAGCGGTTTTAATCCATTCCTCCAGCCGGTTCTTGATCTTCGGGAGATCCAGGTAGAGGTGCTGCGTGGATTGCAGCGCGGGGGTGGAACCACAGCGGGCACAGCGGGGTTCTTTAAGCTCAGTGGGGTCTAGGAGTTTTCCGCAGGCCTCGCACTGATCCCCCCGTGCATCGGCATACCCGCAGTAAGGACAGGTTCCCCTGACATACCGATCAGCCAAGAACCGGTCGCAGGGGCCGCAGTGGAGCTGCTCTATGGTATGTTCCACAATAAGACCCTGGGCATCAAGCCTTTTGAAGATATCTTGGACGATTTCAGTTTGGATTGGGGTGGAAGTTCTCCCAAATTTATCAAACGCAATGGTAAACCAGCGATAAATATCCGCATGCAAGGCATGATACCGGTCACAGAGGGCTTGAGGGCTGACCCCCTCTTCGGCAGCTCTATTTTCAGTGGCAGTACCGTATTCATCGGTACCACACACATAAAGGGTATCGTAGCCTCTAAGCCGGCAAAAACGGGCAAAGGCATCCGCTGACAGAACCTGGATAAGATTGCCCAAGTGGGGCACATTATTCACATAAGGCAGCGCGGAAGTGATTAATCTTCGTTTCATAAGTTCCAACTATAGTAAAAGAACCAGTAAATGCCAAGTGGCCATGATACTTTTTACATAAGCCGCATAGAGCACGAGAAAAACTAATATTTTCGAAGAATTTCTAAGGGCCATAGCTTTCCTGCCCGGTGGGCAGGGATCCAGGAGGCGAGAACGGAACTGAGGATGGTAAATAGACCGATGAGTACCACCGCGGTCCAGTCAATAATGATCGGAATGGTTTCAAGATAATAGCCAGGATCGAGGATTTTGACTGCTTCTCCATGAAAGAGGCCGGAAAAAAATCCCAGCACCCCTTCCAAGCCATGAATGATACCGTTGATATTGATCCCCAGGAGAAGACCCGCCCCAATGCCGATGAGCCCACCGGTAAGGCCGGTGAGAAAGGAACCCCAGAGAAATATCCGGCTTGTGGTCTTGGGACTTGCCCCTGCGGACTTGAGGACCGCGATATCCCGCTGCCGTTCAATTACCAGCATGGATGTGGCGGAAGATACGTTCACCGCAGCAACCATCACAATGAGGGCCATGATAAAGAGCAAAAGCTGCCGGGTTGATTCATAGGAACGGTACTGGGATTGCTGGAGTACCTTCCAGGTATGTACGCTATACCCCGGGCCTAAGAGACTCCTGAGAGATGAGGCCATGACTTCTGCCCTACGATAAGGATCCTGGATCTTGACCATAAGATATGATGAGGATAACTCAGGAGCGAGGATCCTCTTTCCCGCCTCGTAGCCGATGATACACCACAGGGCATCCAGTTCCCGGTACCCTGATGAAATGATCCCCCGAACCGTAAAAGGACTCAGCCGGGGTATGTTTCTGCCGTCCGCAGTAACCCGGATGGTCATGATCCGGATGGTATCCCCGATGTCAACCCTGAGAGACCGGGCCAGGGCTTCTCCTAAAAGTACGTCCTGGTCAGATTCAAGTTTTGCCTCTCCTGCCACCGTAAGCAGGTAGGTACTGCTTCCCGGATCCGCCCAGAAGGAGGGTTCAATGGCTCGTATGGTTGCACCGGTTTTTCCCTGTTTGCCCACCAGTACCCCAAGGCCATGCTGTTCAGCCCATACCCCCTGAACACTTTCCACGTCTTCGATAATAGGGGTGATTGTTTCGAGATTTTGGGAATGTATGAAATTATACACCTGTAAGTGGCCGGTTCCCAGTTCCAGGTATCGGCTGGTGATACCCCAGATCATACCATCCGCGACGATAAGGGTAACGATGATGGGAACCAGGCTCAAGGCTATCCCGGCTGCCGCGCCCCGGAGGTACCGGCCTCCCTCATGAGCTCTGCCCAAAAGGTAGCGAAGGGCAATGAAGTAAGCCGCCCCGCTGCTCATAGAAGCCTCTCTGCAGGGGTATGATCCATGAGGATCCCGCCCTCTAGGGTATACCGGTACATGGCCCGGCATGCCACGGTTTCATCATGGGTAACCACCATGAGGGTCTTGCCCCACTTCTCCGCGGCTGCGTAGAGCAGTTCAGCCACGGTGGCGCTGTTGTCCGGGTCTAAATTACCGGTAGGTTCATCGGCTAAAATCAGATCCGGATCGTTTACCAAGGCCCGGGCCACCGCAACCCGCTGACGTTCACCACCGGAAAGCGCAGAAGGGAAATGGTGGAGCCGGGTATCCAAATGTACATCTGCAAGGAGGAGCCGGGCTTTCTCCAAGGCATCCTTCTTCTTCATGCCGGCTATATAAGCCGGGATCATCACGTTCTCCAGGGCGGTGAAGTCCTTTAAGAGATAATGAAACTGAAAGATGAAACCAATCCGGTCCCGCCGATATAGGGACAGGCTGCTTTCCGAGAGACCGGTAATGTCTACACCGGCCACTTCCACAGAACCGGCATCCCGGTGATCAAGACCGCCTAGGATGTTAAGGAGGGTGCTTTTACCGCTCCCGCTCTGACCACTCACCGCCACGGAGCTTCCCTGGAACACTTCAAGACTGATACCCCTAAGGATATGCAGGGTTTCTGTGCCTGACTTGTAATCTTTTACCAAGTCCTTCACCTGTACCAGCACCTTACTCATACCGCAACACCTCTGCAGGTCTGGTTCGGGACACCTTTCCCGAGGCAAACCAAGCAGCCAAGAGCGCGGACAAGAAACCGAACAAATAGATCAGGAAGACCTCTTGGGGGATAATCCGGGAAGGAATCTCTTTAATATAAAAAATCGCCGGAGAAAAGACCGCAAACTCCTCCAGGTCTGGGGAATACCCCATGAATAACCTGGACAGGAAATTCAATACACCGATGATCCCGTTCACCCCGGCTTCGAGAAGGGTGAAACATTGGCTGATATGGGTGGCAAGCAAGAGTCCCAAGACCATGCCTAGTCCTGCGCCGGTAAAGCCGATGATACAGCCATCCCAGACAAACACCAGCCGTACTGCCCGCTCCCCCGCACCCAAGGCCCGGAATAAGCCGATCTCCTCCCGCCGTTCTAGGACTGCCCGTTGCTGGGCCTGAAAGATGTTGAGGCTCACCACGATAAAGATGAGACCGACCACCACAAACATAAGGAGTTTTTCAGTACGCAAGGCTCCGAAAAATGCCCGGTTGTACTCCCGCCAGGTACTCAAGACCACTGGTTCCCCCGGAAGAACTGCAGCCAAGACCGGATGTATCAACCCTAATACCCGGTTATCCTGCCAACGGTTTTTAAGCTTTACCCCCAAGAAAAGGGGGCCGCCCCCCAGTTCTTCCGCAGTATCCAGGCTGATAAATCCCCAACCCAGATCATACTCATAGAATCCGGAACGGAAAATACCGCTTACGATGAAACGGGAATCTGCAGCATCCTCCTCTACCGCATCATCCCCTAAGAGACCGGACACGGAAACCAGGGTAACTGCATCCCCCAGTCCCACGAAAAGACGCCGGGCCAATTCTGCTCCCAGGAGTATGGAACGCCTTTCCCCAAGGTCAAAGGAACCGGCCTCAAATACCAGCTTTTCCGCCATACCGTGATCCTGTTCCAGTGCATCCAGAGGCAGGCCCCGGATCAGGGCCACTTGAGGGGATCCCCGATTTCCCCGGATAAGACCGTGGAATTCCCGCAAAGGCGTAACCGACCCAATCCCCGGTAACCCGTTTATGGCAGGAATCGCTTCAAGCAAGGGAGACTGAACCTCTGGTTCAAGAACCGGATCCTCTACCCGGATATGGTATGAAGCTATTTCCAGGATACTTTCGATGAAACCCAGTTGAAACCCGTTCATTACCGCGAGGATCACCGTCAAGGCCAGTACCCCGGTGGCGATACCTAAGACAGCAAGAATCGGGGAAGGAGAATTCCGGCGATTCCTGGATACATACCTGGAGGCTACAAAGCCTATCCAGCGCATGTGGGGTAAGAAAGTTCCTCCCCGGCAGTAGTTCTGTACGCTAGCAATACGTTTCACCTAGGTTCCTTTTTTATAGATAGATTAAGGGCGAATTCGTTCTTCCGATATTTTGCGGCCATCTTCCCAAATGGCACGGAGGATTACCTTACCGTTCATATATAACTCTTCTGTTTCCCGACCCTGATCCCTGCGGACAAGCCGTTCTAAGACTCCATTGGTATAATTCCGTTCAAGGATCCGATCCCCTGCGCTATCGTATGCGTATTCAATACGCCGCTCCTCTTCCCCGGTTTTCCAATCTACCGATGCCAACCGATCCCCTGCCCAGGTATTGTGAATCTCTCTGAGCACGGTTCCCTCTGCATCTTGGGTGATTTCGGTCAAGATCCGTCCTCGCTCATCGGTGGTGTATACCACCTGGTAACCGGCTTGGACCCCTGCATCTGCCGAAAGATCCTGTATGAATTCCGAACCATAGGCGGTACTCGGACTGACAAAAGCCTTTCTCTGCTCCTCCACGGCAGATTGCAGGCCGAGATGGGGAAACTGAAGCCGGGTTACCTGTGAGTCTGTAACAAGCTCCTGGTGATACACCCGTTTCACTGCTCTTAGGGCATAAGAACGGCTATACCGGTAATAATCACTGAACACGAGTTCAAGCTGCTCTCCGGCTTCCTCCACGGATTCGTCCTCCCCTTCTTCAATCGGTACAGGGTTTTTGATCCGGGTTTCCCCGCGAATAAGCAGTTGTTGGTTGTAGAAGTAAGCGGTGATTGTTTCAGTACCCTCATCAGAAAAGAGATGCTCTTCGATAAGCCGGGTATTCCCCTTGAAAAAATCGTAGACTTCGATAAATCCCGTAAATCTGGGTTCCAGAGGTATAGGATCCTGCGGCGCTTCCTCTAAAGCATCCAGTTCAGGTTCCTGGATTTTTTCTTCTTCTTCGGTTTCTTCTTCAATGGTTAACGGATCCGGGGTAAACACCAACGATGAAACCACCAGGGTTTTCCCCTGTTCATTCCTGAATATCCATTGCCGCCGGGATTCCTTCCCTTCTTCATAGAGGGTGTGCAGTTCGATACGGTATGAGGGCTGGTAATAGGCTTGTAAGGGTTCGGGAAGCTCCGAAACCGCGATGAACTCCACCGAAAGGCAGTACTTCTGACGCAATGCCGTGATCCGGGAGGGAATGCCTTCGAAGATCATGCCCGCGGCATTGGAACGGTACCAATCCACGGGGACTGCGTTTCTGGTTGCGGTCATAAGCAGGACCAGCACCAGTCCATACCCTTTACGCAAGACCGACAAATTCCCGGGAATAACGGTGGGGATCAAAGGGGTATATATCAGGGTATTTTTCCCCGGTACCGATAAAAACCACGGGAAGTTTCAGATCTTCGGCCAATGAGAAAACCACCCCTCCCTTGGCGCTGGAATCGTATTTGGTCAGAATGACCCCGTCCAACGCAACCGCTTGATGAAAGGTTTCCGCTTGAACTAGGGCATTCCGGCCTGTGGTAGCATCCAGTACCAACCACTTGATATATCGGGCCCCCGCAGCCTTGGATTCTACTATCCGGTCTATCTTCTTTAATTCCTCAACCAGCGCGGATTTGGTATGCATTCTGCCCGCAGTATCCGCGATGATGAGATCCCCTCCCCCTGAACGGGCTGCATCAATCGCATCGTAGACTACCGCTGCAGGATCACCGCCCTGTTTATGGGCCACCACCCGTACCCCCAGGCGTTCACCGTGGATTTTAAGCTGATCAATTGCTGCGGCCCGGAAGGTATCTGCTGCTGCCAGGATCGGCCTTTTCTGTTGGGAACGATACCGATCCGCCAATTTAGCCGCAGTGGTGGTTTTTCCCACCCCATTCACCCCCAATAAGAGGATCATTTGTAAGGTGCCCGCAGGTACATCCAGAACCCCAACCGTACCCTGTCCTCGTTCCAGGAGCAATCCTTCCAGCAGTTTGGCTAAATGGTTCCGTACTCCTTCAGCTTCGGTGATCTTCTCTTTTTTACAGAGTGCTCGCAACGTATTCACGGTCTTGTAGGCTCCTGCAGGTCCAAAATCACCTTCTACCAGTAAATCCGTCAATTCTCCAAACAACGATTCGGAAACGACGTTCTGGATACCAAAGAATTTTTTTAAACGCTCAGCAAAACTTCCCATGCTTAATATCCTTATCTTTTACTGTTTTGCGAGGAAGGCTGCGCCTTCGCCCCCGGTTCTGATATAACGGAATATACGATAAAAAGTTTCGGCTAAAGCCACGCCCGCGACAATCTGTGCTCCTATAGAAACATAGTACCGAGTTATTGCCCCATCATACAGATCAGGATTACCGGTCCTATTGTATGCGTTTATGTGGGCAGTGGCTATACCGCCCACCACAAAGGCCAACGGCAAGGCAATCCAGAATCTTCCATAGGCACTGTAAAAACTTCTTCGGGATTTTTCTACCTGTTTTTCTTCTGCAACGCGGCCTGGTTTGAGTTTCAGGCTCAGGGAATTTTGGTCTGCTTCAGTCTGTTCCGGCCCTCGGATGATCACCGATGCGGCTTTTCCCTCGGCAGTTTCAAGCTGAAAATACTCCATTTCCTTGAGGGGTATTTCCACGGGTAAGGGGGTTTCTCCTTGATAGAGGACCCCTTGATACACCTTAGCGGCATCCTCATCAGGAGTCGTAATGGTAAGGGATCCTCGGCTTAAAGGTTGTAAATTAATATACAACTCCGCCAATTCCCCTTCATTAAGTTCTAGGGGCATACTCAACGGTTTATGATTGTCCGCAAAGCTCTCAAGAGTTATGGAACCAGGGGGATACTCCTTGGGGCCTACTTCACCCTGGCCTGCAAAGGAGCCGTCCAGCAAGAGGATGGCTTCTTCAGGCTTGGTGTGTACCACCAGGGATGCGGATTGTGCCTCAGAAACCGCATCTACAAGCCTATTGGCCAATTCCTCTATAACCAAAGCAATCGTGTCGTTGGAAAAAATACTACTATCCTCATACTGAAACGAACCAGTATAACGGGTGTATAGTTTCAAGGCGATATATAAGCGGCCATGAAATTCCGCAAGAGCCCCAGTAAGAAAGGCATCGGCCTCTTGGTTGACACAAAACCGATATTCTCCTCCAGGCTTGGGAGGGGACGGAAAGGATCCCTTGAGGGCGTTATCGGTAAGCTTAAAAACGGGTTTCCCCGCTATAAGGGGCACCTCTGCTTCAGCCTGAGCCAGAGCTTCTTCAAGATCCTGTATGTCCTTATCAAGGGTTTTGAGGGTCTTTTGATATTTCCACCGAGGTTCCCCTGCAAAAAGCAGATTGTCCCGCTCCCCCCGTTTTGCCACCAGGGTTTTAGCCGCTGTTGCTTGGGATTTTGACCACGCATAATGGGTATAATAAAGATATTCTTCAGAAGGCCGGGATCGATGATGCACCCGTTTCAAGGTGTCCACCAGGTTTCGGGTTATGACTTCCCCCAAAAGCTGCTGGGAGTGGGGAAGAGCGGAAACATCCAGGGCAGTTATTGCCAAGACCCATTCCTTGTTTTGAGTGAGGGACGGCTCCCCAGTATCAGTCTTGCCCAATGCCTGCATCTGTCCGCATACCAGAGAATCCAACAGGATGAGCAAAAAATAGACCGATGTTGAAAAAATCGTTGTTAGAAAACCTCTTTTTTTAAGAACAAGCATTTTTTTCTTAGTATCCTTATCTCCCAAACCCCCACTTTAGACCTGGGCATTCCAGGCAAAGCGCAAGTACTCCTCAATAAACCGATCGATATCCCCATCCATGACCGCTTGTATATTACCATTTTCCGCCTTGGTTCGGTAATCCTTAACCATAGTATAGGGTTGGAAGACATAAGAACGAATTTGATTCCCCCAGGAAATCTCCTTTTTTTCCTGGGCAAATTTTTCATGTTCCTTTTCTTTTTCCTGCCGGTAATACGTATAGAGCCGAGCCTTGAGGATACTCATGGCAATAGCCCGGTTTTTGATCTGACTCCGTTCGTTTTGGCAAGCTACCACGATTCCCGTGGGAAGGTGGGTAAACCGGACTGCACTATCGGTCTTGTTGATATGTTGGCCTCCGGCCCCCCCTGAACGGTAGGTATCTACCCGGAGATCTTCCGATCGAATGGTTACCTCTATGGAATCGTCGATCACGGGAAAAATGTAAGCCGAAGCAAAGGAGGTATGCCGCTTGGCATTGGCATCAAAGGGAGAAATCCGGACCAAACGGTGTACTCCCGACTCGCCCTTGAGATAACCGTAGGCATAGTCCCCTTCGATCCGGGCAGTAGCGGACTTGATACCCCCTTCAGCTTCCAGATGATCCACTTCTTCTATGGAAAATCCTTTCCGTTCTGCCCACCGCAGGTACATACGATAGAGCATCTGAGACCAGTCGCAGGCTTCAGTTCCCCCGGCGCCTGCATGGATAGTAAGGAAACAGCCATTTTTATCAACCTCACCGCTCATAAGTTCAAAAATATTCTGCTTTTCATACCGGACACGCAGTCCCTTAAGGGTAGTTTCGATTTCCTCATCTTGAGACTCGTCTTTTACTTCTGCAGCAAGCTCATAAAGCACCACCAGATCATCGATCTCCCTTCGTAGACTTTTCCAGGGTTCATAGCGACTCTTGAGGGTCTTGAGTTCTCCCATGCGTTTTTCCGCCTGCACCGGATCCTTCCAGAAGTCCGGGTCTCCGGCTTTTTCTTCTAGTTCCTCTATACGCGGTCCAAAAGAAGCGTCCTCAAAGACGCCTCCAGGTTTCATAGATTTGAGCCTTCAAGCCTTCGATAGGAGCGTTTAATTCAGATAACAACATAGCCACTTTCCTTATGTTCCTGCTACAACCAAGGGTTTACACCAGCAAACCCCTGATGTTTAGCGTATACCTTACTGCTCTGATAATTCTGCCAAGGGGATGGGCTTGGGAGCATCATCTTCACCCTCAACCCGAGCAAGCTCTTCCATGAGTTCTTTGCCTCGTTTGGAGAGTTTTGCAGGGATCTGCACCATGAGTTTGATGTAGAGATTACCCCGCCTTCCCCCAGGGCCTGTAGGAACCCCTTCGTCTCGGATTCGGAGCATTTTACCATTCTGACTTCCTTGAGGCACTTTGACTTTAATGGTCTTCCCATCCAAAGTCATGACATGAATGTCTGCTCCCAGGGCGGCTTGGCTTATGGAAATGGGTACTGCGCAATACAGATCCGTGTCCTGTCGTTCAAAATATTCGTGAGCTTTAACTCGAAAGAACACATACAGATCTCCTGGAGAACCTCCGTTGGGACCTGTATCTCCCTGCCGGGGGATGACAACCCGTTTTCCGTTTTCAACCCCTGGAGGGACGGTAACCATGATCTTCTGGCGTTTCTTCTGCGCCCCAGAACCGCCGCATTCCTTACAGGGATGCTCAATAATATACCCTTCTCCACCGCAGCTTGGACAGGAAGATGCCACCGAAAAAAAGCCTTGACTATGACGCACCTGACCGGAGCCGCCGCAGGTAGAACAAACCTTCTTACCGGTACCACTGGACGCGCCGGTTCCTTTACAGACCGGACAGGCCTCATTCCGGGAGTACTGGATCTCCACTTTAGTGCCGAACACCGCATCCTTAAACGATATGTCCACATCATAGCGGAGATTAGCCCCCGACCGAACACCGGAACCTCCAGAGGAACGGCGGCCGCTGCCGCCAAAAAAAGTATCAAAGATACTGGAAAAATCCCCAAAAATATCCCCAAAGTCGCGGAATGCAGATGAAAAATCCTGCTGCCCGCCCATGCCTTCAACACCAGCAAAACCAAACTGATCATAGGCAGCTTTTTTTTGATCATCCGACAGAATTTCGTATGCTTCGGTGGCTTCTTTGAATTTCTCTTCTGCCTCTTTGTTGCCCTGATTCTTATCCGGGTGATATTGAATGGCCAACTTCCGGTATGCCTTTTTTATATCGTCTTTGGTGGCGCCCTTCTGTACCCCTAGGACTTCGTAGTAATCACGTTTTGCCACAATAACACCCTTGTTACCTTAGTAAACTTCATTCCAATTCCCCGATTTCACCCGAAAACTGTCGTAAGAATTGTCTATGAAGGCCTTGCTATTGGTCATCCACCACTTCGTAATCAGCATCTTCGGCTCGTTTGGTATCAGCGTTACCCTGCGCAGAACCGCTTCCTGCAGCATTGGAATCTGGCTGCTGCCCTGGTTGAGCACCGGTCTGCTTGTATACCTCTTCTGCAATCTTGTAAGCTGCCTGTTTCAAGGCTTCGATCTTGTCCCGAATGACCTGGACTTCGGCACCTTCCAATGCCCGCTTCAACTCTGCAATGGCTTCCTCTGCCTTAGCTTTATCTGCTTGGTTGATCTTATCCCCCAGATCCTGGATATTTTTTTCGGTACTATAGATCATGGAGTCTGCTTCGTTCCTGACTTCCGCGCGTTCCCGTTCCTTCCGGTCTTCTTCGGCATGGAGTTCCGCTTCTTTCACCATACGATCAATATCCGTATCTGAAAGTCCTGAAGAACTTTCGATACGGATCTTCTGTTCCTTACCGGTACCCAGATCTTTGGCAGATACATGCACGATACCATTGGCATCAATATCAAAAGTAACCTCTATTTGAGGTATGCCCCGAGGCGCAGGAGGGATGCCTACGAGATCAAAGCGGCCCAGGGTACGATTCTGGTTTGCCATTTCCCGTTCTCCCTGGAGCACTTGGATAGAAACTGCGGTTTGGCCATCCGCAGCAGTGGAGAATATCTGGCTCTTCCGGCTAGGGATCGTGGTATTCCGGGGGATAAGCTTGGTCATCACTCCTCCCAAGGTTTCAATCCCCAAGGAGAGGGGGGTTACATCCAGGAGCAGCACATCTTTAACGTCTCCACCCAGGATACCCCCCTGGATTGCCGCGCCGATAGCCACTGCTTCATCAGGGTTGACCCCCTTATTAGGCTCTTTCCTGAAGAGATCTTTAACAATCTGCTGCACCGCAGGGATCCGAGTAGAGCCTCCCACCAGGATGACCTCGTCAATCTGGTCTGCCGTGAGTCCTGCATCAGCAAGGGCTTTTTTACAAGGCTCCTTAGACCGTTCCAGTAAGTCCGAGACCATCTGCTCAAATTTCGCTCGGGTAAGGGTTTTCTGCAGGTGCTTGGGGCCTGATTGATCTGCGGTAATAAAAGGAAGATTCACCTCAGTGGTCTGCATAGCGGAAAGCTCGATCTTGGCTTTTTCAGCAGCTTCCCGAAGCCGCTGCAGAGCCATCCGATCCAGCCCAAGGTCTATAGCCGTATCTTTCTTAAATTCCGCAATGAGCCATTCCATGATCCGGCGATCAAAATCATCCCCTCCCAGGTGGGTATCTCCATTGGTGGACTTGACTTCAAAGACCCCTTCCCCCAGTTCCAGAATAGAAACGTCGAAGGTACCGCCACCTAAATCGTACACTGCAATGGTTTTTTCTTTCTTTTGATCTTTGTTAAAACCGAAGGCCAAAGATGCGGCAGTGGGTTCGTTGATGATCCGCTTGACCTCAAGTCCTGCAATCTTCCCCGCGTCTTTAGTAGCCTGCCGTTGAGCATCGTTAAAGTAGGCCGGCACGGTGATCACCGCTTCGGTAACCGTTTCTCCCAGATAATCCTCCGCAGTTTTTTTCATTTTTTGCAGTATAAAGGCGGATATTTCTTGGGGAGAGTACTTTTTCCCGTCAATATCCACCCGTACATCATCCCCCTGTTCTACCACTCGATAGGGAACCAATTTCATTTCATTCCCAACCTCAGCATACCGCCGCCCCATGAACCGTTTTATAGAATAAATCGTGTTTTCAGGGTTGGTGATCATCTGATTTTTTGCCGGTTGACCGATTACCCGTTCACCTTTACTGGTAAAGCCAACGATAGAAGGGGTGGTCCGTCCACCCTCAGAATTCTGAATAACGATGGGTTCCCCACCTTCAAGCACCGATACGCATGAGTTGGTGGTTCCTAGATCGATTCCAATTATTTTACCCATGTATGATAAACTCCTTTCCCATTTTTTCTATTATTTCTTGCTTCTTTTTCTTTACTTTATCCTTTGGTTTAGAAAAATACCTAGAAAAAATAGAAAAATATGATTAATCCCGTATTAATAAATATACTAAAAAATCACGTAATTGCGATCATACGCCCTATATCCCCCGCATCATTATGAAGGATTTTCCCCTGATGCGGCATCTCCATGAGGGTCGGCCTTTTCCGTTTCTCTATCGGTCAGAGACTGCTCAGGCATCAAGACCTTTACTTTTGCACACCTTACGACCCGCTCCTTTAAGATATACCCCTTAATGAAATCTTCCTTTACCACTGGCTCGACTATATCTTGGGACTTCTCCATCATGATCGCTTCATGCCGGTTGGGGTCGAAGGGTTCTCCGGTGGAATCATAGCGTTTGAGGCCCCACTTGTGCTCTAATTGAGAAGACAGGCGCTTTTCTATCATACTGATCCCTTCGTAAAACGCGGTGAAATCTGTCGCAGCCTTCTGGGAAGCATCAGCGGCTTTGATGGCCCGCTCAAAATCATCAATGATAGGGATGAGGTCCAAAAGCAGGCTCTGATTGGCAAAATCAATGGCTTCCTGCTTCTCCCGATACATACGCTTGCGGAAATTTTCAAATTCCGCGGCTTTACGTAAATACTGATCCTTAAGCTCGGCAATCTGCTCTTCCAGGGCCTGTAGTTTTTCCTCTGGGCTTGGGTTTTTAGCTTGTTCCGCGGCGCCTGGTTCTTCCTGAACAGACTCAGGAAGGGGATCAGGGGCAGCTTGAGGGTTTTCCCCAGACTGCTCTGAATGTTGGTTTTCTCCGTGATACTGAGAACTAGTTTCTATTGCCATAACAATGCACACCTTTTTATGAATTCGGTACTTGTGTCGCGTGGTGAAACGTATACCTATTACAGGTACTTTGTATGAGTTTAAAACCGAAGACTGGTTACGTCTTGTAGATTAATACTCATTAAAAACATACTTAACCAGTACTATAAAGGTCAAGAAAATTTTGTTCCTGAGTAGCATAAATCAGCTTCACCTTACATAAAGCTCATGCCCCAGGCTTTCATTGCATAAGGCATATATATATACTGATCCTATGATTCTATATGATCCTGACCTCACAATGACCCATACTGATTACGGCATCATGCTCCCGATTTCCCCTGCCCGGGCATCGCGGATCATTGATTTTCTTGGCCGAGCAGGGGTTCTCGACGCCCTCCCTCTCAAGCCGGTTCTCAATTGTCGTGAGGCACGCGGCTTGCTAGGCAACCCCACATGCATAAATCGCGAGGACTTGGAACGGGTACATCAAAAGGAGTTTATCGCGACGCTGTATCAGGAGGGTCCCGAAGGTTCTCAAGGACTGCTCAAAGCCCTGTTCAACGCTTATGAGCTTATGGACAGCCAAGGACGACCCAACCGCTATGAGCCGGATCTGGCGGTGAAGCCCCTCATAGAGCTGTTTCACCTTATAGTAGCCCAGGTTGAGGGTACCTACTTGGCCTGTCGGCTTGCCTTGGATCAAGGGCGCTCTGAGCCAGGATTCTGTTATTATCTGGGGGGCGGTATGCACCATGCCCGGTATGACCAAGGCGCGGGGTTCTGTCTTATCAATGACATCATAATTGCGGCTCGGAAATTGCAGGCTGAAAACCGGGCACGCCGCATTTGGATTGTAGACTTGGATGCCCATAAAGGCTGTGGTACTGCGGAACTGGTCCATTTTTCCCGGATGCGGGGAGAACTGAGAGGGGATAAAGACCCCGCAGCGGCTCTGGATATTTGCAACCTCTCCATACACATGGCCAAAGGCTGGCCCCTAGATGATGAAACGCTGCAGGTCGCTCCCCCGGGCCGAGCCCCTTGGATCCAGGGGGATGTGGAGATCAGCATCGAAGCAGGAGCAGAGGATACGTATATGCCGGAATTACAGCAGGGGTTAGGGCTGTTGGAGAAATGCTCTGAAACCCTGCGCCCCGATCTGGTCATCGTGGTTGATGGGTCTGACCCTTATGAACATGACGGACTTCCTTCCAGCAACCTTCTCAAACTAAGTTTGGATCGCTGTATTGAACGGGACCGGCTCGTATATCAGTACCTTCGGAAACAGCAGGTTCCTTCCGCATGGATAATGGCCGGGGGCTATGGAGAACGGGCATGGGAACCAACCGGATACTTTTTGCAGACCTTGCAGGTTGGGTGATCGAACCCCAGGTAAGCACAGAAGGCTTCTCCGTGGACCCTACCTGTTTAGTTTATTGAGGAGGAGTTCCTTGAATCGGCTTATAGGCTTGGAATCAGGTTCTAACGTTAAGGCTGCTTCACAATCCGTCAAGGCTTTGAGAAAGTCATCCAAGTGATAATAGGCTTGTCCCCGGCGATAGTAGCAAAAAGCCTGATAGGGGTTTATCTTGAGGGATAGGGTAAAATCATCAATGGCCTCAAGGTACTGTAACAAAACCGTTTTAACGATACCCCGAAAATAGACCGCTTTATAGGATTCACGATCTAGTTCTACAGAACAGGTAAAATCCTGGATTGCGTCCTCATAGCAAGATTGGGCAAAATTGGCCATGCCCCGGTGTTTATAAATAAGAGACGCAATGGTATTTTCAGGCTCCATTTTTAGAATATAGGTGTATAAGCCCATGGCTGCCGTAAATCGATGCTCATTATGGGCATGCAGGGCTTTAAGCAAAAGTTCATCAATTGAATTATTTTCCAGAGAGTCTCCTGCATCCGGGGTCGGTGCGTCTATTTGGCTTTTGTCAATTGCAATTTCCTTTTGATGGTTCTGAGCAGGCTTTTTTGATTTTTCCTTAGTAAACAGCGGGGTATCAATGGATGCTTCAATCTTCTTAAAAAAAGAATCCCGCCGCTTTTCCAATTCCCGGTTAAGTTTTCGCTGATAGGTCCTGACTTCCTGAAAAATCGTATCTGCCAGGGAAAGACTAGCATTCAAAGCCGCTAATTTACGTTTCATAGGTTCATCGAAAGGAGTAAACGCCGCTTTATACACCAGCTCATGTTCCACTTCAGCCCAAGCATCCTGGAGAATAGTACGAATTTGAATCTCTACTACGTCTAATCCGCAGTTGCCCCGCTTCTTGATTAGAGGTTCAGGGATTTTTATCAAGAAATGAATTGATTCATACCCGAATTCTTTGAAAGAATAATTAGAACCCTTCCGTTCTATCTCGATAACTGCAAAATTCGTTTTCAAGCATCTTTCAACTACCGCGAGATCTTCAAAAAAAGGGCATACAACCCTAATACCGATTACATCGGTAATCCCCAGATCATTTGAACAGAGCGGATCTTTTTGAAGAAGCCTGATGTATTTTTTATAATAGCTCTCAAATTCCTTAACCCGGCCTTTAACGAGCGGACGGGATGAAAGAAACTTGAGCTTTTCCTCAAGGATGATTTCAATATCCCTGGTAATTAAAATCCTTACCTGGGCATACGTTTCGTATGTTTTTCGGAGTATATGCTGATCGGGAATTGCACAAGTATACATCCTATGATCCAGTTTTCCCTATAAAAACTAAAAAGCTGCCTAAAAATCCACTAAGGATTTTTTAGGCAGCTTTAGTTCATGATACTACGTGGATAAGCACTTTACTCGACTTATTCTTCAGCCTCACTACTAGCACCCGCGGTGGGGGTAAAGGTAGTTTCAGTAGCTTGCCGTTCATTATCCAAATAGCGCTGGACTTCTTGCTGACCAAGCCGCTGCAATTCTGAGGTTTTCCGGGCAGTTTCCCGATCCTGGATGATATTCCACAGGGATTCATCCTCAATATCCCGTTCAGTATCCAATACGGCCTTATCGTAGATGACTTTAACATCCTTGAAATAACCAATGTAATCTCCGCCAGGACTGGAGGCGCTCCGCTGAATGAGGAATCCACCAAACTTCACAAAAGGCGTTGAATCTGGATAGATGGGGTATAGGCGCAATTCCCGGTTCCGTACGTTCTGCACATACGCAGGATTATCCCACCGGAGTTCTCCCCAACCTTCAAAGTTAAGATAACCCATGAAATAGGTTTTTTCGTTCCCTTTGTCATCTACCAAAATTACCGAAAGCGCGTGGGGGAAATTGAGTCCATAGGCATTTACCGCTATTGACTTAATGGTTCCTACGTTCTTGAGCACCCCGAAACCACCAACCGGCTTGCCGTCTTCATCAGCTTCACCTTCAAACCGGCTAGGACCAGTAACACCAGATGCTTCACCAGGCTGGATATTTCCGTCATCATCAATCTCTGCTGGAGGTTCAAATGCAGGAATATCAAAGGGCGGCTTTACAATAGCCCAAGAATTAAAGGGCTCCACCGGGAAGTGTACCCGAACGCCCATCACTGTGCCCCACTCTTTGGAAGGGGCTTCTTTAGTATAACTTAGATGCTTAGTGGTGACATTCCGTGAAGAGGACGAAAATACCACATCCCACCTGTCTATAGCTAAAGAAGACTTCATCGCTACTCTCTGCCTAGCAGTGAAGTTACTGGTGGCCTCATTGGTGAAATCCATCAAGGTCGCACGATTTTGAGTTGGCACGTCATTTTGATCGGGAACAATATCGGCTGTTAATTTTGAGAAATCGATAAGTATCGACTCTTCAGCAAACACCGAGCCCATTGCTAACAACGTGACGACGACAAGAATGAAGATACGTTTCATTCACAGCTCCTTTCAATTGTCTGTAGTTTTAACATACTATTATTAATAAGTATACAAAATATAATTAATTTGTCAACGGCTTTTTACCCTGATTTTTGCAATATTATAACGATTTAAAATAAATTTTATCCCCACACATCACTGGTTTGAGGGACCAGTACCTCATGGCCATGGATAAAAAGTTTCACCTCTTTGACCACAGGAAAATTCCGCCGGATCCCCCTCTGGAGGGTATCCAGGCTCTGAAAGATATCCCCGCCCGGGGCTTCCAAGGGGGGCAAGGCAGCGCTTTCCGAAAGATCCACGTATACAGCTCCATCCCGGTATAGTAATGAACGAAGCCGGGTCTCCCTTGGAAACAAAGGCAGAAAATCCGGCGCCAACGGCCCAAGGAGGACCTCCTCCACATAGCGTCTCAAGGCAATTTCTTCTGAAGGAGATCGGGAAACCATGCGGTCTTCCACTACCGGCTTTCCATCCCCCAACGTATAAAACATAAAGGTCCACCTCACCTGATTTAACTGCCGGAAGTGGGTAAAGGTAAAGAACCCTAACAGAAGCAGGTAGCATAAACGCCGGATATAGGGTTTTACCCAGAAACCGCCATTTTTTTTAATTTTCCTCGTACCCTTCATGTGAACCTAATATACCCATTCTTTAGAGACTTGCTCAAGTTTATGCTTCATTATGACGATCCTTCAAACTCACCCACAAAATCCATGATACCCTTATATAAGGCTTCTGAAAAGTGCTGTAAGTATGTTTCATCGGTCAAAAGTGCGGCGTCCGTCTCATTGCTTAAAAATCCTAGCTCCACCAAGACCGAAGGCATCCGAACATTCCGTACTACGAACCATTCCTCTGCTTTGATACCCCGGGAAGGAAGCGAACTGCCCAGGGTTTCATCAAACCGTTTCACAATTGATTCAGCCATCCTAATACTTTCAGAGGTGAATTCTTCCTCCAACATGGCATTAAGAATGGGAATAACTTCTTGAGTATCCTTGTATTTCGACTGGTCAATGACGGTCCGCCGGTACTCTGGACTCAGGTACCAGACCTCATAGCCCCGTACTTGTTTATTGAAGGATGCATTGGCATGGATGGAAATGTATACGGTGGCCTCGTTGTCTTTCAGGGGAATCGCATTGGCTATGGCTACCCGATCATCCAAGCTGATGAAGGTGTCTTGGTCCCGGGTCAATAAGACCTGTTTATCAGGAAAACTTCGGGAAAGCCGGCTATGCAGGTCTTTGGAAACCTTGAGGGTAATGTCCTTTTCCTCAACCCGTATAGCTTTTCCACCAATACTATGATTTCCCACGGCTCCGGTATCTTTACCGCCATGACCAGGATCTACGATGATCCCGGCAATACGAAATTGGACAGGCGCTTCCTGAGGAATGGTATCTTCCAAGGCCTTACTGAGGGCGTTCACAAAAGCTTGAGGAAACCGCAACGCCCCTTGCTCAAGAAAGGGGGAGGAGAGAAAGACGATTTCTTTACCGTTAAGTATAACCAGACCTATTTCACCAGGTAGGCCAACCTGGAAGGATGCGTACTGATCTGCCCGTGCGAAGATCCCAATCTGGAAAAAGGGATCCCAACGGAATGTTGTAGCGCTTTCAGGCAAATCCAGGCTTTTGAGGGTTTCATCCAAGGTGAGGGCCTTCTCATCCCCAAAGCCCAGGATTGGTATAGATATAAAGAAGATGCTGGAAAACACTATCCTGAGCAAGAAACGCCTAGTATGCATCTATTACCTCCAACAATATCCTCAAAAGCCTTCTCACGCAGCTTGAAGCAACGATGAGCTAGACTAGGGACTTACCTGCTAGAGGAATGGACCGGTACGAAGGTATCCACTATATATACCGCGCCCTGATACCCTCCCCGGATCAGGGCAGCCCAGAAACGGCGGCCTAGCACCACGGTCTTTTCCCCAGTCTCCCCAACTTCCCCCAGGGGAAGGGGAAACCCGGTGATGGCCCGGACCGCTTCAAGGCTCTCTTGTACGGTCCTCCCGGTATAATCTTGTAAGCCTGCTTCGATCAAGGGCTGAAACGGAAGCAGTACTACCTGGGGCTTTTGAGCGGAAGCCGTTTCTGCATCAAGCTTTGTCTGATCCGGTTCTGGGAAAGCAGCCAAGAGGGATCTGAGGGATTCTGGAAGGGTAAAGGCATCAGGGGGAAATGGTTCTACTTCAGCATCGGAAGCGAGGAAGTGTTCGGTCTCTTGATTCGGCGCCTCAAGCCGGATCAAAATCAAACGGGCAGCCTGTTCTGCGGCGTTTACCGCGGCTTCCCGTGTAGGAGCCGCGCTGATGATATTCCCACATTTACTTACGTTGTTCTCCGGAAACTGAACCTGGGTTCCCGGCTCAATGCGGAGAAACAGATCAGTCACATACGAAAGGGATTGGGCTGCTTCAATACCGTGAATAGCTTTGACCTTTCCAGGTATGGAGATAAAGGCCCGTTCCGCGCTCGTCCAATGCCGAATCGGTTTGAGTCCTTGGGGGGCCTTCCCCAAGGCAATCAGGATAGCTCCCCGGGTAACTTCCACCCCTGATGAGTAGGGGTAAGTCCAGCCTGACATATACCCCCCAGAAAGCCGGGCGGCAATTTCTCCTATCATAGGCCCCTGGGCGGTGAGTTTGATATCTCCCTTCGCGGCTCCGTTGGTGATACCCAAGGCCCTGATTCCTGCCCTAAAGACCGCAAGCAGGATTTCAGCAGCAGCCGGATTGAGGGCGGTAGGCATAGTATGGCCCATTTCAATAAAATACGGAGGAAAAAAGATATGCCGATCTGCCAGACCGCAGATGGTGATCTCCCCCTGATATACCAGGGCGTCCACCGAAAATTCAGGTCCTTCCATGTATGCTTCCAAAATGACCCGATTTGTTCGGGAGAACTTAAGTGCATCGGTTACCGCGGCACCGAGCATTTCAGGACCGTCAACCCTACGACAGCCCCGGGCGCCCATATTGTCGACCGGTTTGACCACCAGGGGATACCCCAAGGACGGGAAAAATCCAGAATCAGGAACCGCGTCAACCACTACAAACGCCGGAGAGGGCAATCCTGCCGCCTGAAAGCATCCGCGCATCCGTTCCTTGTCCGAAGCATTAAGGGCAGCCTCATAGGAGATCCCAGGAAGCCCTAGTTGCGCTGCAACCCAGGCGACGGTGGTGGAAAAATCGGTTCCTGCGGTCATGATCCCCCCTAAGCCCCCCTGGGCTTTAAGGGAAGCTCCCAAGGCTGCAATGCGCTCTTTGTCTTTTAAATCGATCTGCTCAAAGCGATCCGCTAAGGAAACCCAGGGAGCCTCGGGATCCGCATCCACTACTACTGTTTCAAGACCTAATGCCTTGGCAATTCTGATAGCAGGTCCCTGCATCACCCCTGCTCCCAGAATTATTAATCGTTCTTCCATAATTATTTCCCATCTGCTGATTACTCAACGGCCGATATGGTAATCGCCGTTTTTTTAACCGCATACACCTCAAAGGTATCTCCGAGATGCAATAAACGGCTTATCCAGAGGAATAAACCGTATACTATGCCGCTTTTTTTCCTGGATTCACCTAAAAACTTTCCCACTAAGGGAAAGCGTTCTGGATGATGTCCAGAGATAACTACTTTTTTGAGTTTAAATCCAAATAGTTTGAGGATGCTCCTGATCCGGGAAGGCTTCCAAATGGTCCAATGATCCGGCGGACTTTGTTCAAGGAAATCTTTGAAGGACTTGCGGCCTGATATACCAGAACCAGAAGGGGTCGCAAAGGCCAATACCCCGCCGGGTTTGAGGAGTCGGTACAGTTCTGTAAGAACTGCTCCCGGTTTTTCAAAATGTTCCAGTACATACCAGAGGGAGATGAGGTCAAACCCTCCTTCTCTAAATGTAGGAGGTAAGGGAGTTTCCGGGAAAAAACCCTGGAATGCCGGCATGTTCAGTTCATCCCGGACATACCGAACCGCATCTTCTGCAGGATCCATGCCAAAAGGCAAAAATCCTTCTTCTTGTGCGGCAACCAGGAATGGTCCATAGGCACAGCCTATATCCAAGAGCCGGAATGGGGTCTTGGAAGGATCTTCCCCCCGCTTCTTTCTGGAACGGTAGAGGATCCGCTTACTATGGTGCAGTCGTTTTTTTCCGCACTGTACCAGATGTGGAAAATCTTCAAGGTAGGTTTTGCCATATTGCTGTTTATAAAAGCTAAAAAAATAGTCCCGGGCGTAAGTAATGGGAGGTATGGAGCAGCGGAGAAGGTACACCATACCGCAACGCAGACAACGCCGGTAGCTTCGATCCGGGAATCGGGCACAGACCGGATCCCGCGTAGGGGAGGCGCCCCCACAGACCGGACAGGTCAAAGGTACCCGGAGGGTATAGGCCCCCAGTAGATCCCCCAGTCCCTGAGAGGAAGGACCTTCATCCTCTCCTGTTGCCTTAATCCCATAACGCACCCGGATTCGCTCGCACCGATCCCCTAGGGATACCAGCGCTTTATCATTCAGGAGGATGTTTCGTAAGCAACGCGCCCCCTTTTTACCGATGCCCCCGGATATGAACCCTGCATGGAGGGCCAGTTTCTCGTGATAGGTACTGGGAGAGAGGACCAATACCGGTACTCGAGCAGCCAAACTTTCAAAAGCGGTAAGGCCGAAGTGGGTAAATACCAGATCATAGATGGCAAGCTGTTCCCGGAGTTCAGTCATGCCCTCCACAACCCGAATCCCCTCAGCAGCAAGGACCGCCTTTTGCTGCTCTCCTGTCTGGTTAAGGCCGCCAAATAAGACGGTAATGTCTGTTTGCCCTGACAATTTCAAAGCAAGGCAGGCCGGAATGCTTAGCCCTGCAGGATCTTCCGCGCCGAAACTCACCAGGATTTTCAAGGTTTGATGCTTCGGAGCATCCCGTGAAATACCGAAAGAAGGCCGGCGGTTCTTTGGCAGGGGGATGAGATGAGGAGCGAGAATATTGGGGAGAGCATTACCTGGAAGACCAGGAAGCAGATCAATGAGAAAATCAAAACAATCCCGCTGCGGCCCTCCCTCATCAATACCGATCAGGGGAGCTAAGGCCGCCCATTGGGCAAATTCTTCAGGAGCGGTTCTAAAACGGTCAAGGATAATTCCTTCCCAACTCAGATTCTTGATGGTTTCGATATCCCCTATGAGCCAGGAAGCTTCCACGGTTCCTTCGGTAATAATGGACCTGAGTTCAAAATGGGGTTTAAGTTCGGGGATATAAAGGTACACCTCTCGCTTGAGGGCACGAAGGGAACGAACCAGAACCAGGGAACGGACCAAGTGCCCTCCCCCGCGGCCTTTTTCAAAGGTGGAAACCACCAGGAGGGGGCCTTGCATCATGGCAGTCCATCCTCTAAGTTCTTGAAACTCCTGCGGTATGCGGCAATGATGGTCTTTCCCTGGGAAGCATTCCCTTCTGCCAAGGCATCAAAGAGTATCAAGCCTCGTTGGTAATCTTCCGGGGTATCAATGCTTATCCGCATCCAAGGCCCCTGCCATATCAGTGGAGCCAAGGGTCGGTGAATCAGGAACAAGTCAGGATGGGTATACAAATAAGGACACACATGTTCTCGTTCAGTCGAGAGAGAAGCATCCCGCGCAGCCCTGAGCAAGGCTTCTGCAGCCACTGATTCCACCCCTGCACCATAGGGTAAACCGCTATAACCAGCATAATCAGCCTTACGTTCACAGGCCTCCTGGTTGAGGGTATTCGCTGCATCTACAAATACAAAAGGATTGTCCGCCGTTGCCCTGATAAGGCGGTCTATTCCGAAATGGTGTACTGCCGCGCTATAACGGCTTAACACATCTTCCTTTGAGCCTGCGACCAGGTCAAAACCGGCCTGTTCTGCCAAAGGGCCAAAGGCTCCTACACAGTCATGGGGGCAGGCAAGAACATACCGATCACTCCATACTCCTTTGAGGGCCTCCATAACCCGCACGATAAGCGGCTTACCTCCCAGGGCTAAGAGGGATTTTCCAGGAAGGCGAGTTGAGTCAAGTCGCGCCTGTAGTACCACCGCGGTGATCATTCAAAGCGCCCTGAACCTTCGATATCTTCCGGTTCAATTTTCGAATTTTCAAGTCTGAGTACTTCCATTCCTGCATTTTCCGTTCTCCCCTCTTCCACCCGGGTATGATCATCCGACAGTTCACCCATATCCTCCCAAAGCTCGGTTATAGCCCGAGCATCGCTGCGAAACCGGTAACGGTTCGTCTTTACCCATTGGCGTCCCTGAGAAAAATCATGCCAGGCGGTTAAGAGATCTTTGCCGCTCCGCCAGAAATACCCTGGGAAACACCGAAGCGGAATCGAAGCAGAATCCCCCCGGAAAACTGGAGCCAAATTCTTGAGATAAAAGCGCCGATAACTTTCATCTGCCGTACTATCCTCAGGGGGTGTTTCTCCGTCATAAGAAAGGCGTATCAGTTGGGTGGCACTGATCTGCTCTCCCCACAAATATGCCCGGAACCCAAAATCCATCAGTTGCCAATGCGCACTTTTTAAAGTACGGTCAAAACCACCCAGACGAATAAAGCGGATTCGGTCATAAATACCGACTCCATCAAAGGGGTATAGGGAGGACTGTCCCTCTTTAGTCGGGGCAAAGAACAATGGTTTGACGCTCGAATGGAATACTGCCGGGGCAATGAGCGTGGGTAGGGTTTCAAAATGAGAATTTTGAATCAATGGAACGGTACAAAGCCGTTTATACAGGCTTTTTTGCCCATCTTCCTTGTATAATTCTTCCTGGCCCAGCCGAAGCCGCTCCTCCATTCGGGAAGCTCCGCCGCTATGGAGTATCCTCAGATCGTTCCGCAATACAAAAAAAAGGGAACTGGATAGTTCTGATGCAGCCAGGTTGATCTGTTCACCAATACTTACCGCTTCCTTCAATAAAATAAAACGAACCTGGGGGAAAAGCCCGGAGAGTTCTTCTACATCGTACCGTTCCTGAGGACCTTCCATAGAGATGATATAATCAAAGCCTATTTTTTCCAGTTCCTGAAAGCGGGTGCGCCGAGGATACCGACCTCCACCTCTGCCCAGGAGTACTGCAGAAAGTCCGGTAGAAGCTCCCCGTTCAGTACCTCCTACCGCAGTATATGAAGGCAATGTATCGTTAAAAGTTGTAGGTATAGTATTCATCACACTCCGCGCACAGTCCTGAGTAAACCGGTATACATTGTTCCTGGTAAAACGCCGCGCCTCGAGACCAGATACCTTCCAAGGAATCAACAAAAACGTTCCCCCAGATTCCTTTTTCCGCATTTCCGGTCAGCGCGGCCAGATCTTCTCTGCAGCAGGGAACGGTTCCGTCAAGCAGTATCACCATATCCCGCATGAGGTGCCAGCAGGGTTGGCGTTTTACCGGTGAAAGATCTGCAGCCCCTAATGCAGGCAGAGAGCCGCAAAAATGATCGTATTTCTGGATAATGATATGGGCACCTGCTTCTTTCCAGTACCGATAGAACTGTTCAATATCATCTTCAAACCCTTTGACTCTGACTGCTTGCACATAGGAGTCCTGCGGGAGAAGCCGGATCAGCGTTTGAGCGCTTGCCAGGGCTTCGGTATAGCCTAGACCCCGGATTTCCCGGTACCGGGTCGGATCCTGGGTATCCAAGGCGATTATCCATGAGAGGGGTACCATCCTATTGATCCGAGGCAGGGCTTTTTGGGCTTCTGCAGCCACTTGTTCCAGTTCATCGGTTTTCCAGCCAAGACCGGAACTTTCAATAATGAGGGAGAGCTCAGGCCGGGAGAGCACCATGCGTATAAGCTCCATCTTTTGCGGATGAAGGCTTAGGTCTCCCCAGGGGGAAAGATCGATCACTCCATCTCCGGCAAAGGCGATGATACGAGCTAAAAGTTCCTCAAAACGCGTTCCATCCAGGAAGTCCCTTCTTTGGGTAGGATCTCCTGAACTCTGGAAACGGGGATAGGGACAGAAAGTACAGCGCTGAGGACAAGAACCAGCTACCTGAATACTAAAAAAATTGGGAAGGGTCCGTAAGAGTCCCGGTTTTTCAGCAATGATGGTTTCCGCATCCTGGGCCCTTAAAAAACCCGTTTCTGCAAACCGGGTCAACAAAAGGAGGTTCCGTTTAGAATCTGCGGTAAGGCTCAGACGGTGGCAACGCAGATCCACCGGAGAAATGACCGTTTCAATATCAAAGGCATTGATATCTTTTTGTATAACCGAAAACAGGGTATCCCGTTCCATCGGGCCATCCGCATCCCCGATTATTTTTGAGAGAATCCCCCCCATACCCGGGGCCAAAATTTCCGGAGAGAGCCCGTAGGGCCAACCATCGGCATAAGAATATTCCGCCGCATACCGGAGGTGCCGTTCTGCAATAGCTTTAGCAAGCTCAGGATCCAAGAAAGGACAATCAGCCCAGACAAAATAAGTAAGATCAAAACCCACGGATTCCCTGGCAAGCGTATCAAGAACCTGTTTTTTTGTCCATTCTGTGGCCCGGATAAGCTCAATTCCGTGCATCAAATCCACGACCTGGATAGGCATAGTTTGGGTTATTAATAGAAGAATTTTACGAGTATCCGGGAACGCCGCTGCCTGTTCTACTGCACAGGCAAGGGCACTTTTTCCTGAAAAGACCTGCTCATAGGCCGCCTTGGTAAGGCTGCCCCCATATAATACTGCCAGGGCATTCATACTTTACCAATATCGGCATTCTGAGTACTCGTCAATAGTTTGTTTGTTTATTTCAATCCCCAACCGAGGTACGTTTGAGTATCTGAACCTCAACGCGCACTCAAACGTACCCCATGCGGCATTAGTTAGGGAGCCAGTCTAAACCGGCCAAAAGATGCAGAGAGATGTATATCCGGGGTTTCAGTTACAGTCGCCAGATCGTCAATCCAGGATATCCACTGGGGTTCTTCTCCATCGGTACTCCAGTCAGTACGGAAAATACCTACCAGCATCGGACTCTCATCAACGAGCAACCCAACTTCCCGGAATGATTCCAAGGGGATTACGCCCTCTACTGAATAGCGACCATCAAAGATCCTGCCGGCTACTTGTTGATCCGTAAATGCCCAGTCATTATCCTGATCCCGCCGATAATAGACGGTGGAATAATCCTGCACATGCCCCAATGCATCAATAGAAACCACGTAGTACGTGGGAAGTTCACCTTCAACGGGCCTATCTATTTGATGGGCGGCAAAAAGCAGGTGAACCGCATCTAAACTGGCAATCCCTTCTTCATCGTCCACTTCTTCAGCGGATACGATATCCTCATCTTCCAGGACGAAAGAAAAGTAGAAGTTATCGGCATCATGAAAAGCCTTGAATACCGTTCCCGGCTCTACCTCTTCCTCCCAAGGCAGAACAAAGTTACCGATAGCGGGGACTCGCTCCCATACTCGCTCATCGGCAACCCCATCAAGGATAAATACAGGTTCTTCACGATTAACCACGTCATAGGTTCCCGCGAAAACCGTTCCCATTGCACTAATTAGCCCCAAGGCTAATATCCATTTTTTCAACATTGAGCCACTACCTCCAATAGTTATCTTTTAAAAGTAATATATATCTTTCCATGAAACAATAGCTACAGGATGTACCTTATGAAATAGACATCAAAAAAGACGCCGTACCAAAACGGCGTCTTCACGGGTTTATCAAACCAATGAATCTATTGGAGTAACTGGAGAATACCCTGGCTGCGCTGATTGGCCTGAGCCAGCATAGCCGTACCAGCCTGACTGATAATCTGGTTCTTGGTAAAGGAAACCATTTCAGTTGCCATATTGGCATCCCGGATACGAGATTCAGAAGCCTGGAAGTTTTCCGCTCCTATATCAATGCCCCGGATTGCATGTTCCAAGCGGTTCTGATAGGCTCCCAGATCTGCCCGCTGTTTACTGACCCGCTTGAGGGCTTCGTCCAAGGTTCCAATGGCCCGGTTGGCGCTGTCTGGATCCCCAAGCGTAAGCAAAGTTTCATCTCCCACATTCCGAACCCCTAATGCTTTGGCGGTCATGGTGCTGATAAACACCTGTTCCCGCTGATCCATGTTAGCCCCGATGTGAAGCCACAGGGAAGCGGTAACCACATTCTCGCCCCCTTGCCGGGCAAACCGTCCAGTGATGAGGTTCATGCCGTTGAATTGGGCGTGAGAAGCAACCCGATCCAATTCGTCGATCAGAGCCGATACTTCAATCTGCATATAGGTTCGATCTTCTTCGGTATAGATCCCATTGGAAGACTGTACTGCCAATTCACGAAGCCGCTGTAGAATATCCTGGGATTCTTGGAGGTACCCTTCAGTGGTCTGAATGAACGAGATACCATTTTGGGCATTGGCAGATGCCATATTCAGACCCCGAATTTGGCTGCGCAGTTTTTCGGAAACTGCAAGACCTGAAGGATCATCCCCGGATCGGTTAATCCGTAATCCACTTGATAATTTTTCAATGTTTTTTTCAAGATTTGTCTGGGTGGATTTAAGGGACCTATCAGCAAACATGGCGCTTATGTTGTGATTAATGATCATAATGTCACTCCTTTGGCTTTTTCGGCGTACCCTTTCACGGGTTCAACGCCGCGGCATCCGTGCCGTCTACATTATTATTGTAATCAAAAATGTAGATTTTTAAAATCTTCAACTGCATTTTTAGAGCAGGACGAAAATACTTGAACATACAGAACTGTGATGGGGTTAGACGATCACATACCTGTAGTCCAATTTCACTATTAATATCGGAGCTTAGACTAGAAACTTAAGAGAAACGTAAGTATGCAGTCGTATTTTTCTATATTACAGTAGGTTAATGCTATATGGTATAATAAAATACAGGATGGGGAATAACCATCCCCGGGCTAGAAAAGATTTTCGTAAAGGCTATTGCGAAACCACCAGCATTGAGGACCCATTGAACCAAGGGTTCGATGGGTCCTCAGTGGTTACATCCTTTTAAGTAGACGCCAATGATTCGGCGCCCTCCTGTTTTGTAGGGTATTATCAGGGAAGCGCCGCTGGGGTATGGCAACACCGGCCATAAACCGGTCCCGGGCGCTCTCGGTGAATTTTTCAATGGCTTCCTCCAGGGTTTTGGTCTCCGGAGGCGCATAGGGAGGATCTGAATCCAGGGTGGTCGTGTTGGCCAATATAACCGAATCAGCGGAGAGCGCTAAGTAATAGACCGCAAAGAAAGGGCCGGGAATAGGGGTCCCCACATAGGCGCTCACCGTATGCCCTGGTTCAGTGTATTTCGGCCAGCCCCCTTGGGTGTATTCAATGATGATAAGCCCGTCGGTTTCGTTAAAACGCTTCGTATACCGGATAGCGCCTTCGTAGTCAAAGTCCCATCCCTGCTCCGTATCCCCATCGTTATACACGAGGAGCGT
>JAISBK010000103.1 GCA_031266255.1 Treponema sp. | reverse complement strand
TATTAAGCGGGTCGATTACCTCATCCCCCTTGCTGACCGCCAAGGCTCCTTCAGGCCGTTTTTCCCCGGATACCGCGGTATAGGCGGGACAAAAATCATTTTGCACATCAATAGCCAGCAGCGCTGAGGTGCTAAAATCTATCGTCATAGGATACTCCTCGAATCTAATATACCCCTGCTGCTAAGCAGGGTGCTGCATGATCTTCTTGAGTACGGTATTCTCTATTTCCCTGAGTTGGGCACGGTACAACTGGGCAATCGTAGCCCCATAGTTAGCGATAAGCTGAATAATATTCCGCTGATAATCACCCTCCCGTCCGTTGAGCCTATCCCCTGCATCCCCCAAACCCGGCATGATATAGGCGGCATCATTCAACACCGGATCCATCCACAGGGTAAAGACCTGGCAATGTTCCAAGGCTCGAACCGCCCGCAGCGCCCCTTTCAGTGCGGCAATCACATTGAAAAACCGGATAGACCGAGGTTTAATCCCGGTTTCCAAGAGGTAATGTACCACGGTTACGAGACTCCCTCCGGTGGCGTTCATTGGGTCTGCGAAGATAAGATCCTTGCCATCCAAAGTTTCCCGATTAAAATAGGAATTGTCCAGGTCAAGAATGTACTCCATATTATGCTCACGTTTGGTATCATCCCGGCTGATTTTAAACAAGGCAAAGGGGGTTACATATCCGTGGGAAGAATACTCCTGGATTTCCTTGGACATGATCATGGAAGGCAGCAAAGCCCCCCGGAGCATGACGCACATAACCGTATGCTCAATGAACTCGTCAATATTGGTGATTTTATGCACCGCATAGTTTTGTACCGGTCGAGTTACCGGTGTTTTGACGATCAGGTAGTTCTTATTGCTCCCCGGCATACCACCGTAGGCGAGTTTGAAGAGCATTTCATAGGCCCGCTGGATGTAATAGACAAATTCCTGGTTTTCCGTCTGTATATCCCTGAGCTTTGCGATGAGCCGGGATGCTTCAGGGTGGCTCTCTTGGGGGGTAAGAAAGGAATAGACCCGGATTGCAGATTCATAGCTGCACAGTTCCTGCATGAGGGAACCCATCTCATTATAAAGCCGGATGAGGGTAAGCTCTTCTTGACCTTGTTCATCCTGACTACGGCACTGAGAAAGCCTGGTGAAACAACTGGTTACTTGGCTGTATAATCCGTCCATTCGGGAGATATACCGCTTATCAGATTCGGTAAGATACCCGTCAAGGTCTTCGGCTTTAAGGATGATTTTGCTCATATACTTATCAGCATAATGAGCAGGCGTAAAAATTGCAATTAGCGTCCAAAGAGCCTCGCTGAATCTCAAAACTCAATGCTAAATAGAGCATTTTTATGCATTTGGAGTAGACTAATCCCAAAGGCTTGTGTATGTATTAATATTGTTAGTATAAACTAATTATTATACCCGGATGGCATACATGAGTGGAGATGAACAATTTACTGCCCTTGAAAAACTTACCAGAGCCATGAGGCATGTTCATATTACGAGCAGAACAGCCGACAGTATCACCATTCAATTTAAGAGTACTGAAGGTATGGGTACCGTACGCCGGTACGCGTTATTTCCCGGGATATTTCTTGGTTTCAATAATGTTGAAACCGGTTTGTTTCCCTGCTTTAAAGGAGAACTTGTACAGGGATTTAAACTCAATTTCTGTACCGATGGCCGCTGTGAGGTAAAAATGTCTGACGGCATGTACCTGTTCCTTGAAACCGGAGATTTTAGTTTTAGTAATCTCACGGTATCAGGTAATTTTTCTTTGCCATACCAGCGGTATCATGGTATTGAATTGCACATCTACGATTCTGCGCTGAAACAGGACCCGCCGCCCTTATTTGAGCATATTGGTATAGATTTGAGGTACCTTTGCAAAAAATTTTGTCCGATTTCAAGGAATTTTATTGCCAAGGCAAGTGAAAAAATAAAATCAGTTTTTTTAGCAATGACTGATACCATTCCAAGATATAAACAAGATTATCTTCGATTAAAGGTTACCGAGCTGCTCTTCCTGCTTATGCATACAGAAATACCAACAGAAAAGGTAGTGCGTAATTTTTTTACCATGGGACAGGTAAAAATAGCAAAACAGGTTATGAAAATCATCACCACGGATTTAAGCGAACATCACCCCATTAAAAAACTAGCTGAACAATTTAGTATAAGCCCTTCATCTCTTAATAAATATTTTTATGGGGTGTATGGAGAAAGCATAGCAGCGTATCTCCGTAGTAAACGTATGCATAAGGCAGCGGAATATTTAGAAAAGACCAGGCATCAAATTGCCGATATTGCGCTCCTTACCGGATATGAAAATGCCAGCAAGTTTGCAGCGGTTTTTAAGTCGGCTAAAGGGGAGAGTCCTTTGGAATACCGGCGAAGGCATAGGGTTTTTTCCTGACCAGGGATTTTATTTTAGGAGGTTCTTTATGAAAAGAACATATTGGCTGGTACCGTTTATGGTGGTATCTGTACTTTTTTTCGGTTGTTCTGATGATAATGAGGAAGCTATTTGGCTTGCCACGGTATCCAACCCTTTTTTGGGGCAATGGCAGTCGGATATTCCCAGTGCAGGAACAACCCTGACCTTTAATTACAAGACCGATGGAACCTTTGACTATGAAATGGCCGGAGTTCCTGCTGAACAAGGAGGGAAAGGGACAGGAGGCTATGTGGTTTATGGTAATAAACAGATAAGCTATTTGGAATTTGAAGGAGCCGCGCTCTATATTTTTGAGGTAATTGACAATAATACCATCAATGTAACGGAGCTTGAACCAGATGAAACAGGCGAACTTGTACCGGGAAATACCGCGCCATTTACCCGGGTTCCCGGATCCCCGGTGAATAGGGAGAACAAGCCCCTGAACTTAAACAATGCCTTTTTAGGAACATGGCTATCCGATATTCCCAGCGCGGGAACAACCCTGACCTTTAATTACAAGACCGGTGGAACCTTTGACTATGAAATGGCTGGAGTTCCTGCTGAACAAGGAGGGACAGGGTGTTATATTGTTTATGAGGATACACAAGTAAGCTATTTAGAATTTGAAATAATTGACGACGATACCATCACTGTAACAGAACTCGAAAAAAACGAAGATGGTAATACAGCACTTTTTACCCGTGTTACAAACTAACAAGCTACACGAAGACTTCTATCCTTCTACCTGCAAGGTCTATTATAGAAGTCCTAAATTTTATTTTTTATAGTTTTCAAAATATATTATATCACCATAATACTCACGAAGCTGTTTTGCCATACATGGATAATTACCATAAAAAGCACTTTTATTATAATTTATATGGGCACCACCATAAATACCTATTATCTTTTCATGTTTTAGTTTGTCAAATTCATCAATGAAATTTTTTGTCATTGTATTTTCCCGATATTGAGGTGAATGATTAACATAATATTTTTTCCCCTGATTAATTGCTTTTATGGTTAATTTATATTGTTCGCTATTTCGAAAATTATGTGCTATAAGATACTCAAGAAAACGTTTTCCAGTAGTATCATATTGATGACCAATATCGGTTCCATGAAATATTGTTTCCGGACATTCTTGCTTCATTTTTTTATAGAATTCATAAGAATATTGATTATAAGCGGCCGTTCCTTTTTTATCCAGAAAAAGCGTTTCATACATTTCATCATTATCAGATTTTAGCCATAAATTGTAAAATTGTGCGTCATAATAAGGGGATTCAATAAAAAGGTGTCTTAACCCTTCAGTATGATAACAATTATACCATATTTCAAATTCTTTATCTATAATCCAATCTATCCCATGTTCTTCACCAACTAAAATTATTGTTGCATTATTAACATTACCACCGACTTCATAAGGTTCTTTTATTTTCAAAGCTTCTATTTTCATGTTTTCCATAACCTATTCATATTATAACATTTTAGGACAATTTGTACCTAATGGTAGGGTACGAAACTACCAGAACGGCTTAACCAATTCAAGACTCAGGATAACTTTCCTGGATATGTTCGATGTGAGGAAGGGCCTCAAAGAAAATTTCCACCAGTTCAGGATCAAATTTAGTACCTGCTAAGTGCCGGATTTCGGTTAAAGCCGCTTCTTTAGACCAAGGATCTTTATATACCCGTTTAGAACAGAGGGCATCAAACACATCCGCAACAGCCACAATCCGGCCGGTTAAGGGAATCTCTTCTCCTTTCTTGCCCATGAGCTTCCCTTGATTATTTTTAATAGGTTCCTTGCTGGTGGGATCCAGCCAGCCTGGATAGCCGGTACCATCCCAATTCTCATGATGATTAAGGGCTACATCCCGGGCAATAATATCCAGAGGAGACTGAGGGTCCACAAACAGATCCGCTCCATAAAGGGTATGCCGCTGCATAACGTCGTATTCTTCATGGGTAAAGCGGGCGGGCTTCTTGAGAATTAAATCAGAGATCGCCACTTTTCCCACATCATGAAACATGGCTCCGATCTTAAAGGCATCCTTGAATTTCTCCCGTTCTTGTTCAGGTACCTTGTGATGATAGGCCCAGCGATCGTATATTTCCACCGCATAACCTGCCACCCGGTTTACATGGGGGCCGGTTTCTTTGGGATCCCGCAGTTCAGACAACTTAATCATTCTCAGTATCATAACCCGGTTCATATACGCCCGTTGGAGCACCATAGCGGCATTACGAGCAAAATGACTTATGAGTTGTTCATCAGCTTGGGAAAAAGGACACCAAGTACCCGCTTCATCAGTAGCATTGATCATCTGAATAACACCCAGGAGCTTGTCGTCGGTGGTTTTCAGGGGAACCGTCAGGGTTGAGGTGGTCTTATAACCCGACACCATATCATAAGAGGAGCTATAAGAATAAGGGGCATCCGGGGGTAGGCGGTATACATCAGGAACATTTACCAAGGCACTGGTCAAGGCACAATACCCGGACATGGATTTCTCATCAATGGGAATCGAAAAGATGGAATATATCAGCTTTTGACCTGGGGGAAGCTTCTTTTGTTGGGTATCATTTTGGGCATATTTAATTGCCAGCCGTGCACCCTCTGAATCTTCTAGTTTGACATAGATTGAACCTGCATCTGCACGGGCCACCTTTCTAGCTTCCAGTAGTATCCGCTCAAGCAACAGATCAAAGTCTTGAATCTGATTTATTTCAAAGTCAAGCCGGAAAAGAGATTCCAGCTTGGTCATTTCACCTGTTATGACGATCCTCCAATTATAATGCCGGGGAGGCTTTGCTGGAGTTTCAGTACTCCTCACTTAAACATAGTCTGATTTTTAGCGTTCGTCTAGCTTGAGGAGCAAAGCCTGGTAATTTAGTCTTTGCGTCCGGTGCATTTGATAATATGATACCCAAATTGGGTCTGTACTACATCCCCCACCGAACCAGGAGAAAGCCGCTTAACCGCGGATTCAAAGGGGGCAACCATTTTTCCCGGTCCAAACCAGCCGAGATCTCCCCCTGAAGATTTTGATGGACAAGTAGAGTATTCCCTTGCCAGAGATTCAAAGGACGATCCCTGTTTAATCCGTTTCAAAAGATCTGCTGCAAGACCTTTATCCTTAACCAGAATATGACTGGCTCGCCATTCCATAACCGCCTCCTGAACCGTACTCCTTGAGGATATGCCCTCTATCAATCAGAGTCTTTAGCAATACCCGTCAATAATGCTTAATACAATGATAAAGTATATATGGATTAGAGTAAATACACAGGGCGTCGGCATTTACTTTTCCCTAGATGACCTTGTACGGGATGGATCTTTAGGTATCGCTAAAGGCTCACTAATCCGAAAATTTTCGTTGAAAATTTAGTTGACACCTTAAACTCACTTAATATATACTTTTGATAAACTAAGTGAGTCT